>CAXUEN010000311.1:0-3472 GCA_964249945.1 uncultured Caulobacteraceae bacterium
CGCCAGCCCGGGGGGAGGCCTATTCGCTGGAGGCCGCCCGGGCGCGGCTGCACCGGCTGCTGCCGCGCCTGCGGGACTGGACGCCCCTGGACCGGGTCGCGCTCGATCCGGACGGAACGGGGGAGGGGCCCAGCCGCGCCTCCTACCTGGCCTCCACCTTCTCCGCCGGCCTGGAGATGACCCGCGACGGGGTGCTGGAGCTGCGCCAGGCCCAGGCCTTCGCCGCCCTCCACCTACGCGCCCGGGCGCCGGCGGCGGCGTGAGCACCGAAGCCATCTTCGCGGACCTGGCGCTGGAACGCCAGGTCGAGGCGCTGCTGTTCGCCGCCGCCGAGCCCCTTTCGCTGCAGGACCTCGGGACGAGGCTGGGCGCCCCGTCGGACGTCGCCGGCGCCCTCGCCAGCCTGTCGGCCCGCTACGCCGGCCGGGGCGTGCAGCTGAGTTGCGTCGCCGGCCGCTGGCGCTTCGCCACGGCGCCCGACCTCGCCTACCTGCTGGAGGAGAGGCGGGACGAGCCCCGCCGCCTCTCGCGCGCGGCCATGGAGACCCTGGCCATCATCGCCTACCACCAGCCCGTCACCCGCGCCGACATCGACGCCATCCGCGGCGTCAGCCTCAGCCGCGGTACGCTCGACGTGCTGCTGGAGGTCGGCTGGGTGCGGATGCGCGGCCGCCGGCGCTCGCCGGGGCGCCCCGTCACCTACGGCGTCACCGACGCCTTCATGGAGCACTTCGGCCTGCCGACGCCGGCCGACCTGCCGGGCGTGGCCGAGATGAAGGCCGCTGGCCTGCTCAGCCTCGACCTGCCGCCCGGCTTCACGGTCCCGGTCTCCGGCAAGGCGCCCGAGGACGAGGACCCGCTGGAGGAAGGCGATCGCCCGGAGTTCGTGCAGGACTTTGTCGGCGCCGAGGGCGATCCCATTCTCCCTTGCGGTGCAGGGGAGGAGAACCGCTAGAAGGTCTTGGGGAGGTTCAGGGCCTCGAGGCCGCCGGTTATACCCTTGGGGACCTTGCGGCCGCAGAGCCGGGCCGTCTCGGCCAGAAGCTCGAGCCACATCTCGTAGGAGATCGTCCAGTGGACGCCGTCGAAGCCGGCCCGGTCGATCTGGCCGACGATCAGGCCCGGCTCCATGCGCGTCACGCTCCCCGCGCGCTGACCCGGCTCGGCGGGATGCAGGTAGAGCAGCTCGGCGGCCGGGCCCAGCCTGCGGATCGCCTTGTGCAGCCGTGACAGGTCGGTCGGGCTCAGCCGATTGTGCGACTGGAAGACGAAGATCTTCTCACCCTCGGAGATGTCCTCCAGCAGCTTCTCGCACAGGCGGCGGGTGCGCTTGCACAGCATGTCCATCGCCTTGTCGGCCGCCAGACTGTGCTCAAACATCTTGGTATGCGTCTGCATGCCGTAACGGGTGTCGCGGAAATAGTATTCCCCGAAGGTGTCGTCCGAGTAGATGGCGCTGTTCTCGACCGCCCCAATCCCGGCCAGATCGGCGTCCAGCGCCGTGATCAGAGGCTCGAGGTCGATCCCGCTCCATCGGAATAGGCCGATCGGGTTGACGCCCAGGTGTTCCTGCACGAATCCGAGTTCACAATTTTCCCCCAGGCTCTCGAATTGCATCAGCAGATGCTCGCGCGTCGTCGGGATGACCTGCTGACGGACCCGGCCGAGGGGGGGAAGGCTGGGCCGAAGCTTGCTGAGGCGACGGCTGATCGCGGTCAAAGGCATGGGTGGACCCCCTGCATCGCTTCGACGCGACAACCAAGCGCGACGCATAGACTGCGACGGTTTGCAGGCAATGCGGCATAGGACACCAACCCTGCCTGGGACCCGCCCGCGCTTGCGCCCGTCCCCCGCTGATGTAGAACCCAGCGCCTTCTGGAGCAGACCTCGCATGGACCGGATCGCCATCACCGGCGGCGCGCAGCTGGAGGGCGAGATCCCCATCAGCGGCGCCAAGAACTCCGCCATCAAGCTGATGGCCGCGAGCCTCTTGTCCGACGAGCCGCTGCGCCTCACCAACATGCCGCGCTTGGCCGACACCCGCTTTCTCGGCCGCCTGCTGCAGCGGCTGGGGACCGAGGTCACCGAGAGCCAGGACGGCGCAGGGCCTGAGACCCTGCTGCACACGTCCGAGATCGTCAGCGCCTTCGCCTCCTACGACCTGGTGCGCAAGATGCGGGCCTCGTTCAACGTGCTGGGCCCGCTGATCGCGCGCACCGGCCACGCCAAGGTGAGCCTGCCCGGCGGTTGCTCCATCGGCGCGCGTCCGGTGGACCTTCACCTGAAGGCGCTAGAGGCGCTGGGCGCGTCGATCGATCTGCACGAGGGCTACGTCTACGCCCAGGCTCCGCGCGGGCTGAAGGGCGCGGAGATCGACTTCCCCTTCGTCTCGGTCGGCGCCACGGAGCACACGCTTCTGGCCTGTGTGCTGGCCCAAGGCGAGACGGTCATCTCCAACGCCGCCTGCGAGCCGGAGATCGAGGACCTGGCCGACTGCCTGAACGCCATGGGCGCCAAGGTGCAGGGCGCGGGCAGCTCCACCATCCGCATCACCGGCGTCTCCCGCCTGCACGGCGCCACCCACGCGGTGGTGCCCGACCGGATCGAGGCCGGCACCTACGCCATGGCCGCCGGCATGGCGGGCGGCGAGGTGACCCTGACGGGCGTCCGCCCCCACCACATCGCGGTGCTGCTGGGCAAGATGGAGGAGGCCGGCGTCGACGTCAGCCGGGGCAACGGCTCGGTCACCCTGAAGCGCAACGGCGCGCGGCTGAAGGCGGTGGACTTGGCCACCGAACCCTATCCGGGCTTCGCAACGGACCTGCAGGCCCAGTTCATGGCCCTGATGACGCTGGCCGAGGGCGAAAGCGTCATCCGCGAGACCATCTTCGAGAACCGCTTCATGCACGCGCCGGAGCTCACCCGGCTGGGCGCCGACATCACCGTATCGGGCGGGGAGGCGCGCGTGAAGGGCGTGGACGGGCTGGAGGGGGCGCAGGTCATGGCCACTGACCTGCGCACCTCGGTCAGCCTGGTGATCGCAGGGCTCGCCGCGCGGGGCGACACGGTGGTCAACCGGGTCTATCATCTCGACCGCGGGTTCGAGCGGCTTGAGGCCAAGCTGTCGGCCTGCGGCGCACGCATCCGGCGTATCTCGGACGATGAGGAGGCCTGACCATGGGCGACGAGATCCCCGAGCCCTGCCGCCCCCTGCGCCTGCTGGCCCAGGACGAGGACGACCTGCAGATCGTCTCCGCCGCCCTCCAGGACGCTATCGCCCACGTCGGCGACATCCGCTACGAACCCAAGGCCCGCACCCTCACCATCATGTTCAACCGCTATCGCTGGGAGGGGCTCGAGGGCCCCTGCGGCGAGCGGGTGGTGGCGGCGCTGCAATTTGGCGACGTCACCCGGGTGCGCCAGCGGGGGCTGGCCAGCGAGGACCCCGGCGCCCTGGTCTCCTGCCTGGCGC
>CAXUEN010000312.1:0-3449 GCA_964249945.1 uncultured Caulobacteraceae bacterium
CGGCCTACGAGCCGCACCAGCTGGCCCGGGGCTCCATCGCCTACGCCGCCCTGCTGGCGCTGCAGGACCGCACCTTCGTGGAGGGCGTGCGTCCCTATGCGGTCGATCCCACCCAGCGCCGCGAGGTGGCCGCCCGCCTGGCCGCCGATCCCCGCTACGTCATCGCCTTCCCGGGCGCGGCGAGCGCTGCGGGCCTGATCGTGGCCACCATGGGCGTGGAGAGCGGCCGCATCACTGATGTGGCGGCGAAGATCAAGCAGTCCGCCTACAGCGTCCAGCACTCCGCCTGGTCCAAGACCAAGGTCATCGATCCCGCCGGCCGCCTGGCCCAGACCAAGGCGCTGTCCGCCGCCATCATGAACGGCGAGGCGGGCGACGTGGACCAGCTGAAGCTGGCCATGAACGGCGGCGGCGACGCCACCGCCGCCCAGGTGCTGGCGGTGCACGGCCAGTCCATCCCCGGGCCCTACGCCCCCGTAGTCGAGCGTGGCCTGGCCCTGGCGGCTCTGGCGGCGCTGGGCGAGGCGGGCGACGAGAACGCCGCCGCCGTCCAGGCGGTGGAGACCGAGCCCACCGACGGCGCCTGCCTGAACCTCGCCAAGCTGAACCTTTACCAGTGCCTGGCCGTGGCCGTGCCCTGGTACGAGGACATCTTCTGCCTAGGGGAACATGCGCTCGCCGAGACCGCCCAGTGCATCTCCAACGAGGCCGCCAGCGCCGCCCAGATCCAGCAGGCCGAAGCGCCGCCTCCGGGAGCCATGATGGCGCCCACCTCCGCCGCAGCCGTCAGCCTGCCGGTCTCGGCCAATATCCCGATGGCCAGCGCCAGCCTGCCTGCGGGCCGCTGAGCCCGATCGGGCCCGCGCCTGCGGGCTTGCGCCCGTTGCTTGGGCGGGCGGGATCGTGTACTAGCGCGCCCTTCGACTTATCCGCGTCAGATCGCGCCGCGCAGCCGCCTGCGCGGCGCCGCCGTTTCCGAGACTAGACCATGGCCGACATCGAACTGAACGTAGAAGTCCGCAACCGGGCCGGCAGCGGGGCCGCGCGCGCCGTGCGCCGCGAGGGCAAGGTCCCGGGCGTGCTGTACGGCGGCCCCCGCGGCCCCGTGCCGATTGCGGTGAACGCCAACGCTTTCGGCAAGGCGCTTTACACCGGCAAGCTGCTCGGCCACTTGGTGACGCTGCGCTACGGCGAGGAGACCCAGTCGGTCATCGCCAAGGACGTTCAGTTCCACCCCGTCAGCGACAAGCCGATGCACTTCGACCTGTTCCGTGTGGACGAGCACCAGTTGATCCGCATCGCCGTGCCGGTCCACTTCCGCAATCAGGAGGCCTCGCCGGGCCTGAAGCGCGGCGGGATGCTGAACGTCGCCCGCCATGAGGTCGAGCTGATGGTCCGCGCCGACCACATCCCCGAGGAGCTGATCGCCGACCTGACCGGCCGCGAGATCGGCGACACCATTCGCATTTCCGACATCCCGCTGCCGGAAGGCGCGGAGCCCGCGATCACCGACCGCGACTTCACCGTGGCCACCATCGCCTCCTCATCCTCGCAGATGGCTGCCGACGCCGCCGCCGACGAAGCCGCCGCCACCGCCCAGTCCGGCGCCGCCGCCACGACCTGAGGCGCAGGTCCTGCGCCTTCGGCCCGACGGGACGGCCATGCTGGTCCTGGCGGGCCTGGGCAACCCGGGACCCAAGTACGCCGCCCAGCGCCACAACTTCGGCTTCATGGCCGTGGACGCGCTGGCGGCGCGCTGGGACTTCGAGCCGGAGCGCTCGCGCTTCCAGGGCCTGGCGCGCGAGGGGACCATTGCCACCCCAGCCGGCCCGGTGCGCGTCCTGGTGCTGAAGCCCCAGACCTTCATGAACGAGAGCGGCCGGTCGGTTGGCGACGCGCTCGCTTTCTACAAGGTCGGCCTGTCTAACCTGGTGGTCTTCCACGACGAGCTGGACATGGCGCCGGGCCGCTTCCGCATGAAGCTCGGCGGCGGCATGGCGGGGCACAACGGCCTGCGCTCCATCGGCGCGCGGCTCGGGCCGGACTTCCGCCGGGCGCGTCTGGGCATCGGCCATCCGGGCCACAAGGACCTGGTCCTGAACTACGCGCTCGCCGACTTCCACAAGGCTGAGCGGCCCTGGGTGGAAGCGCTCTGCGCCGCCTGCGCCGACGCCGCGCCCCTGCTGGCCGCGGGCGAGGACGAGAAGTACCAGACCGAGGTCTCCCGCCTCGCCCCTGCCGAAAAGCTCGACAGCCGCTCCGCCAACCGTGAGCGCCTGAGCAGATGAGAGATCCATGGCCCTGAAAGTCGCCATCGTCGGCCTGCCCAACGTGGGCAAGTCGACCCTGTTCAACGCCCTGACCCAGACCGCCTCGGCCCAGGCCGCCAACTACCCCTTCTGCACCATCGAGCCGAACGTGGGCGACGTGGCGGTGCCGGAGCCGCGGCTGGACGCCCTGGCGGCCATCGCCAAGTCAAAGGAGATCATCCCCGCGCGGATCAACTTCGTGGACGTGGCGGGCCTGGTGCGCGGCGCCTCCAAGGGCGAAGGGCTCGGCAACCAGTTCCTGGCCAACATCCGCGACTGCGATGCGGTGGCCTTCGTCGCCCGCTGCTTCGAGGGCGGGGATGTCACCCACGTGGAGGGCCGGGTCGATCCCATCGACGACCTGGAGATCATCGAGACCGAGCTGATGCTGGCCGACCTCGAGAGCCTGGAGAAGCGCCACGACAACCTCGAGAAGCGGGCCAAGGCCGGCGACAAAGAGGCCGCCAAGACCCTGTCGCTGGTGAAGCTCGCCCTGGAGCAGCTGGGCGCGGGGCGCCCCGCCCGCGCCGCCAAGGTCTCGCCCGAGGACGACAAGGCGTGGCGCATGCTGCAGCTGATCACCTCGAAGCCCGCGCTGTACGTCTGCAACGTGGACGAGGAGAGTGCGGCCGACGGCAATGCGCTCTCCGCGAGGGTGGAGAGCCGCGCGGCCGGGGACAGCGCCAAGGCGGTGGTGATCTCCGCCAAGATCGAGAGCGAGATCGCCCTGCTCGACGCCTCCGAACGGGCCGAGTTCCTGGAGACCCTGGGGTTGGAGGAACCGGGCCTGAACCGCATGATCCGGGAGGCCTACAGCCTACTCGGCCTGCAGACCTACTTCACCGTGGGCCCGAAGGAGGCCCGCGCCTGGACCATCCCGGTGGGCGCCACCGCACCGCAGTCCGCCGGCGTGATCCACACCGACTTCGAGAAGGGCTTCATCCGCGCCGAGACCATCGCATACCCCGACTACGTCGCCCTGAACGGCGAGGGCGGCGCCCGCGAGGCCGGCAAGATGCGCCTGGAGGGCAAGGAGTACGTGGTGCGCGACGGCGACGTCATGCACTTCAGGTTCAACACCTAGGTCCGAACTAGCCTCAGCGACTTCTTTCCCTTCCCTTGAAGGGGAGGGTCAGGGTG
>CAXUEN010000313.1:0-3431 GCA_964249945.1 uncultured Caulobacteraceae bacterium
CCCAAGCCCAGCCTCGTGTTCGACGCAGCCGCAGGCCAGTCGAACCCATCAAGGGACGCCTCGCGTCCCGACGCCGCAACGTCGGCCGCCGCGCGCAGGGCGGGTCAAGGTCGAGCCGCAGGCTCGCCTCGCGCCAGCGAGGTCGCCTTGACCCGCCCGAGCACGGTGGCCCACCACGTCCGCTTGTGGGTCGAACCTTGATGCGAAAGAACGACACTGAGCGGACACTTGACAGCAAGGGCGATGCGGAGCGTCCTGCCGGCATGCGACCGCTCAACTTCGTAGCTTGTGTTGGAGCATCTTTCCTCGCCATTAGCACTGCGCGAGCTGAAGGTGCGTACTCTCCACCTCCCGCCGGCTTGGTCCGCGATAGACAGGCAGCAATCAGCGTCGCTTATGCTGTTTGGGGCTCAGTGTTTCCCGCCGCTCGCGCCTCTAGCTCGGAAGCGGAGTGGCAAGCCAACTACGAGGCAACACTGGAGAACGGCGTTTGGACTGTCACTCGCCCAATACAGAAAGGAAAGCTGGGCGGCGGTCTCGTGATCCAGGTGTCAGAGAGTGATGCGCGCATCTTAGACTTCCATCTCACGCAGTAGTCCGCTCGCCACCCTCTACGGACTCCACGAACGTCCGCAATCCGCGCGACCCCTCCTCCCTTTCCGCTCCCGCCTCAAGCTGATCTAACCTCCCCCACAACACCGACGCACGGCCCACCGCGCGCCTACTGGGGAGCCCACCCATGCCCGACCTCCGCCACCGCACCGTCGAGGCCAACGGCGTCCGCCTCCACCTGGCCGAGCAGGGCTCCGGCCCGCTGGTCCTGTTCTGCCACGGCTTCCCGGAGACCTGGTGGTCCTGGCGCCACCAGCTGAAGGCGCTCTCCGAGGCCGGCTACCATGCGGTGGCGGTGGACATGCGCGGCTATGGCGAGAGCGAGCGGCCGCACGCCATCGACCAGTACACCCTGTTCCACCTGGTCGGCGACATGGTGGGCGTGCTCGACGCCCTGGGCGAGGCGCAGGCCGTGATCGTCGGCCACGACTGGGGCGCGCCGGTGGCCTGGCACGCGGCCTTGATGCGGCCGGACCGCTTCCGGGCGGTGGCGGGGCTCAGCGTGCCCTACCGCCCGCGGGGCCGGAACCGGCCCACCACGGTGATGCCCCGCACCGCCGACGCCATGTTCTACCAGCTCTACTTCCAGGCGCCGGGCGTGGCGGAGGCGGAGCTGCAGCGCGACGTGGCCGCCTCCATGCGCGCCATCCTCACCGGCGGCTTCGACGGGAAGGACCCCACCGCCGTCCCCGGCATGGTGCGCGACGGCGGCGGGTTCCTGGATGGCATGAAGGTCGGCCCCGAGCTGCCGCCCTGGCTCAGCCAGTCCGAGCTGGACGCCTTCACGGCCAGCTTCGAGGCGAGCGGCTTCGCCGGCGGCCTGAACTGGTATCGCAACATCGACCGCAACTGGGAGCTGCTGGCCCCCTTCGCCGGGGCGCCCGTCACCGCGCCGGCCCTCTACATGGCCGGCGACAAGGACCTGGTGGTGCGCTTCCCTGGCATGATGAAGGCCATCGAGGGCCTGAAGCGCGACGTGGCGGACCTGCGCGAGACCATCCTTCTCCCCGGCTGCGGCCACTGGACCCAGCAGGAGCGCGCCGCCGAGGTGAACGCCGCCCTGATCCGCTTCCTCGACGGTCTGTAGCCGCCTCCATGCCGGCCAAGCCGCCGCTCATCCTGGCCATCGATCAGGGCACCACCTCCAGCCGCGCCCTGGTGTTCAACGCGGCGGCCCGGGTGGTCGCCTCCGCCCAGGCGGAGTTTCCCCAGCGCTATCCCACCGAGGGCTGGGTCGAGCACGATCCGGAGGCGATATGGTCCACCACCCTGGCCACCGCGCGCCAGGCCTTGGCCGCCGCCGAGCGGCAGGGGGGCGAGGTCGCGGCCATCGGCGTCACCAACCAGCGCGAGACCACGATCGTCTGGGACCGCGAGACCGGAAGGCCCGTCTATAACGCCATCGTCTGGCAGGACCGTCGCACCGCGAGCGACTGCCGCGAGCTGGAGGCGCAGGGGCTGGCCGAGACGGTGCGCAGCCGGAGCGGCCTGCGGCTCGACCCCTACTTCTCCGCCACCAAGGCGGCCTGGATCCTGTCGCACGTGGACGGGGCGCGCGGGGCCGCGCGGGCCGGCCGGCTGGCCTTCGGCACCGTGGACAGCTTCCTGCTCTGGCGGCTGACCGGGGGACGCGTCCACGCCACCGACGCCACCAACGCCAGCCGCACCAGCCTCTACGACATCCGCCACGGAGAGTGGTGCGAGGACCTCTGCGCCATCTTCGATGTGCCCCGCGCCATGCTGCCGGAGGTGCGCGACTGCGCGGGCGAATTCGGCTGCACCGCGCCCGGGCTGTTCGGCCGTGCGATCCCGATCCTGGGCGTCATCGGCGACCAGCAGGCGGCGGGGGTGGGCCAGAGCGGCTTTGCGGCCGGCGACGTGAAGACCACCTTCGGCACCGGCGGCTTCATGGTGGTCAACACGGGCGAGACGCCCGTGGACTCCCGTCATCGCCTGCTGACCACCGTGGCCTACCGGCTGGACGGCCGCTCCACCTACGCCCTGGAGGGCTCGATCTTCGTGGCCGGGGCGGCGGTGCAGTGGCTGCGCGACGGGCTCGGCCTGATCAAGGCGGCGGTGGAGACGGAGGGCCTGGCGCGCAGCCTGCAGGGCAATGGCGGCGTCTATCTCGTGCCGGCCTTCACGGGCCTCGGCGCGCCGCACTGGGATCCCGACGCCCGCGGCGCGCTGTACGGCCTCACCCGCGCGAGCGGGGCGGCGGAGCTGGCCCGTGCGACGCTGGAGTCGGTCTGCTACCAGACCCGCGACCTGTTCACCGCGGTGGCCGACGACGGCGTGCGGCTGAACGCCATGAAGGTGGACGGCGGAATGGCCGCCAACGACTGGATGCTGCAGTTCCTGGCCGACGTCACCGACCTCTCCGTGGAGCGCCCCGCCGACCTGGAGACGACGGCGCTGGGCGCCGCCTACATGGCCGGGCGCGCGTGCGGCGTGTATGGCGAGGAGGCCGCCTTCACAGCCCTCCCCCGCCGGCGCAAGCGGTTCGAGCCGAGCATGGGCGCCGACGAGCGCGAGCGCCTGCTGGACGGCTGGCGCAACGCCGTGCGCCGCACCCTGTCGGACCCGCGATGACCCACACCCGCCGCCTCCGGGCCAACGGCCTCGGCTTCACCGTCGACGAGGCGGGCGAGGGCGACGCGGTGGCGCTCTGCCTGCACGGCTTCCCCGAGAGCCGCGTCTCCTGGCGCCGCCAGCTGCCGGCGCTGGCGCGGGCGGGCTGGCGGGCGGTCGCGCCGGACCTGCGCGGCTACGGCGACAGCGACAGGCCCCCTGGTCGCGAGGCCTATCGGCTGGAGCAT
>CAXUEN010000314.1:0-3431 GCA_964249945.1 uncultured Caulobacteraceae bacterium
ACCTCATGGTCCATCCAACGCGCCACGGGCCCTTTCCGTCCCTTGAGATTGCAGGTGCGCGACCAGGCGCTAGATTGCCCGTCATGCGCCAGACCTTCGACGACGCCGCCGACCCCGCCTTTGGCCCGGAGCACCTGCCCCTGATCCGCGAGCAGATGGCCGCCCAGGGATTGGACGGCTTTCTGGTCCCCCACGAGGACGAGCACCAGAACGAGTACCTGCCGGACGCCAACGAGCGGCTGGCCTGGGCCACGGGCTTCACCGGCTCCGCCGGCGCGGCGGTGGTCCTGACCGACCGGGCCGCGGTGTTCAGCGACGGGCGCTACTCCCTGCAGCTCGCCGCCCAGACCGATGGCGACCTGTTCGAGCGCCGCGATCTGGTGGAAGGCGGAGTGCCGGCCTATCTCGAGTCCGCCGCCAGGCCGGGCGAGGTGATCGGCTACGATCCCCGCCTGCACAGCCCCGACCAGCTGGCCAGGCTGAAGGCCGCCGCGGACAAGGCGGGGGCCTCGCTGAAGTCCGTGGACGCCAACCCTCTGGACCTCGCCTGGCGCGAACGGCCGGCCCAGCCCCAGGCTGCCGTCCGGCCCCATCCGCTCAGCCATGCGGGGGAGGCCGGCGACGAGAAGCGCACGCGGGTCGGCCAGGCGCTCGACCGGGCCGGGGCGGAGGTGGCCGTCCTCACCGCGCCGTCGTCCATCGCCTGGCTGTTCAACTTGCGGGGCGGGGACGTCATCCGCTCGCCCCTGCCGCTCGGCCAGGCCATCCTGCAAGCCGACGGCTCGGCCCGCCTGTTCCTCGATCCGCGGAAGCTCGGCCCGGATCTGCCGGCCTGGCTCGGCAACGCGGTGACGCTGGAAGGTCCGCAGGCGCTGGAGCCCGCCCTGCGGGAGTTGGCCGGGCGGCGGGTGCTGGTCGATCCGGCCCAGTCCTCCGCCTGGTACTTCGACACGCTGGAGGCGGCCGGCGCCACGGTGGTGCGCGGCGCGGACCCCTGCGCCCTGCCGCGCGCCTGCAAGAATGCGGTGGAGATCGAGGGCGCGCGCCGGGCCCATATGCGCGACGGCGCGGCGGTCGTCCGCTTCCTGCACTGGCTGGCCACCGAGGCGCAGACCAGCCTGCCGGACGAGATCGAGGTGGTGAGCCGGCTCGAGGGCTTCCGGGAGGCCACGGGCGCGCTGAAGGACCTGAGCTTCGACACCATCGCCGGCGCAGGTCCCAACGGGGCCATCGTCCACTACCGCCCGACCCACCGGACCAACCTGCGGGTCGAACCCGGGCAGCTGCTGCTGGTGGACTCCGGCGCCCAGTACGAGGACGGCACCACCGACATCACCCGCACCGTGGCCATCGGCGAGCCGACGCCTGAGATGCGTGACCGCTTCACCCGGGTGCTGAAGGGCCTCATCGCCCTCGCAAGCATCCGCTTCCCGCCCGGGACCCCGGGCTCGTCCCTGGACGTGCTGGCGCGCCAGGCCCTGTGGATGGCCGGGCTGGACTACGATCATGGCACAGGCCACGGAGTCGGCAGCTATCTCGGTGTGCACGAAGGGCCGCAGCGCATCGCCAAGACGCCCAGCGCGGTGGCGCTTCAACCGGGCATGATTCTGTCCAACGAGCCCGGCTACTACAAGCCCGGCGCCTACGGCATCCGCATCGAGACCTTGCAGGTGGTCACCCCGGCGGCGCAGATCGAGGGCGGCGAGCGGCCGATGCTGGGCTTCGAGACCCTGACCTTCGCCCCCATCGACCGACGCTTGATCGAGCCCGCCCTGCTGGACGCGTCCGAGCGCGCATGGATCGACGGCTACCACGCCGCGGTGCTGGAGAAGATCGGACCCCAGGTGGAGCCCGAGGTGAGGCGCTGGCTGGGCGAGGTCTGCGCGCCGCTCTGAAAGCGGGACCGAGCGCGCGTTTAGCTCTGTGTATGCTTCCAGACGCGAGCAGACTCTCTCCTCAGCATGACGAAAGAGGGTCGTGACCCACGCCCTTCGTCATCCTGAGGCGCCCTCGATGAGGGCGTCTCGCAGGACGCAGGCCCTTTCCGACAATCCCACCACCCAACCAGCTCTCTCGCCCCGCCCTAACGCGCCCGCGTCCAGGTCTGGGTCCGGCAGAGCGGACCGATGATGCAGCCCTTCAGGTGCAGCGTGTCGGCGTCCACCAGCGTCACCGTCCCGTGGTAGGTGTTGCCGCTGTCCGGGTCATAGACCTGGCCGCCGCTCCATTCAGTGGGTCCTCCGTGGAAGCCGGTCATGATCACCGCGCCCTTCAGCCGTCGGCTCCGCTGCGCCGCATCCTTGTTCTTGGCGTCGCGCATGTCGGGGTTGGTGCGCAGGTCGTCACCATCGGTGACGCGGCCGCAGATGTCGGCGCCGCAGTCGTAGATCTGCACCTCGCCGTGCTTGGTCGGCGAGCGCCAGAGCCCGTCGACCGGCGAGGCCATGGCGACGGATGCGACAGACAGGCTCGCGGCAGCGGCGAGCAACGCGGTCTTCAGCACGTGTAGCCTCCCATTTTCCCTCGCTGCCTAACGTCTGGGCGGCGCTTCCGTTCAGGTCTCCTGGCTGTCCATGGGAGGACCGCCTCCCGCAAGCGTCAGCCACTCCTGCTCGCTCACCACCTGCAGGCCGAGCGCCTGCGCCTGCTTCAGCTTGGACCCGGCGCCCGGGCCGGCCACCACGATGTCGGTCTTCTTCGACACCGATCCCGCTACCTTGGCGCCGAGCCGTTCGGCCTGGGCCTTGGCCTCGTCGCGGGTCAGGGTTTCCAGCGCGCCGGTGAACACCACCGTCTTGCCGGCCACCGCCGTGCCGGACCGGGGCGCCTCCGCATCCTCCACCGTCAGCTGGGCGATCAGGTTGGCCACGCGCGTACGGTTGTGGTCCTCGGCGAAGTAGGCGCGGGCCGCGTCCACCACGGCCTCGCCGACCTGGTCCATGGCGTCAAGCTCCTCGGCCGCCGCGGTGTCGCCGGCCGCCAGCAGGTCCATGGCGGCGAGGAAGGCCGCCGCCGAGCCATAGCCCCGCGCCAGGGTGGCCGCGGTGGTCTCACCCACGTGGCGGACGCCCAGCGCAAAGATGAAGCGGGCCAGCGCGATGGTGCGCCTCTGCTCGATGGCGGCGACCAGGTTGCGGATGGAGGTCTCGCCATAGCCCTCCCGCGCGCGCAGCACCGCCAGCGCCGCCTCGTCGCGCGCCAGCCTGAAGATGTCGGCCGGCTCGCGCACCAAGCCCTCGTCGTAGAAGGCGGCGAGCTGGCGTTCGCCCAGGCCCTCGATGTCGAAGGCCTTGCGCGAGACGAACAGTTTCAGGTGCTCCAGCCGCTGGAACGGGCAGGCCATCTCGCCCGTGCAGCGCCGAACCACCGTCTCCACCCCGCCGCCGGTGGTCTCGCGGGTGACGGGGGTGCGGAGCGGGCAGGGGCAAGTG
>CAXUEN010000315.1:0-262 GCA_964249945.1 uncultured Caulobacteraceae bacterium
CGCCAGCGCCACCATGCTGCGCAACCAGTCCACCCTGGCGCCGCAGGGGACCATCATCCCCGCGGTGCTGGAGACGGCGCTGAACTCCGACCTGCCGGGCTTCGCCCGCGCCGTGGTCAGCCGGGACGTCCGCAGCTTCGACGGCTCGAACGTGCTGATCCCCCGCGGCAGCCGGGTGATCGGGGAGTACCGCAGCGCCTCCTCCCTCGGCGCCTCGCGCATCTTCGTGATCTGGACCCGCATCCTGCGACCGGACGGCGGC
>CAXUEN010000315.1:272-3403 GCA_964249945.1 uncultured Caulobacteraceae bacterium
ATCCAGATCGGCTCGGGCGGGGGCGATACGCTGGGCCGGGCCGGGCTGGCCGGGAAGGTGGACCGCCACTTCTTCGAGCGGTTCAGCGGGGCGGTGCTGCTGACCGTGCTGAACGCCGCCGCCTACGCCGCCGCCGGCACGCCCAGCACCCAGGTCACCATCGGCTCCACCGCCGGGAGCGGCGGGGCCACCAGCGGCCTGCTCCCCACCGACATCCCGCCCACCATCAAGGTCGCGCAAGGCACGCCCATTCGCATCTTCGTTCAGCGCGACCTCGACTTCACTCCCGTGGACGGCCGATGAGCCCTCAGCCGTGAGCCCACGCCTCGTCGAGCGCGGCGTCTACCTCGAAGCCTACCTGCGCCCCTTGGCGCAGTGGCTGGAGCGCCCCGACGTCACCGACATCCTGATCAACGCGCCGGGCGAGGTGTGGGTCGAGACGCTCGGCGGCGAGGCCAAGCGCCACGACGCGCCGGAGCTGACCGACCAGGCCCTGTGGCGGCTCGCCAGCCAGATCGCCGCCGCCGCCCACCAGGGCGTGAACCGCGAGAATCCGCTGCTGAGCGCCACCCTGCCCGACGGCGCGCGGGTCCAGGTCGTGGCGCCCCCCGCCACCCGCGGCGCCATGGCCATCGCCATCAGGAAGCACGTGGTCAACGACCTCAGCCTGGACGACTACGCACAGGCCGGCGCCTTCGACCGCGCCCGCCGCTCCAGCCTGGACGACCGCTCCCAGGTGGACCAGGGCTTGCAGGCAGCGCTGGACGAGGGCCGCATCGCCGACTTCCTCCGCGGCGCGGTGCAGGCGCGCAAGAACGTCATCGTTTCAGGGGGCACCTCCACCGGCAAGACCACCTTCCTGAACGCCCTGGTGAAGGAGGTCCCCGCCCATGAGCGCCTCATCATCATCGAGGACACCCCCGAGGTCCGTCTCCAGCACGCCAACGCCATCGGCCTGATCGCCGTGCGCGGCGAGCTGGGCGAGGCCAACGTCTCGGCCGAGACCCTGCTGCAGGCCTCCCTGCGCATGCGCCCCGACCGCATCATCCTGGGCGAGCTGCGGGGCGCCGAGGCCTACAGCTTCCTCCGCGCCGTGAACTCCGGCCACCCGGGATCGATCACCACCGTGCACGCCGACAGCCCCCGCGCGGCGGTGGACCAGATCGCGCTGATGGTGCTGCAGTCCGGCGCCAACCTCGGCCGGGCCGAAATCGTGGACTATGTGGGCGCCATGGTGGACGTGGCCATCCAGCTGTCGCGCCGCGATGGGCGGCGGGTGGTGTCCGAGGTGGCCTTCAACCCGCGGCCGTAGGATGGCGGGATGGCTGACGTCGCTTACGTCTCAGCCGGCCTCATCCGGAAGACCTCTGCGGGGGCGCACTTCATCCCCGCCCTTGCCGAGCGGGGAGGTGGCGCGGGCTGACAAGGCCGTGACGGAGGGACTGCACGGGCGCGACGCTGGGCTGCAGCCCCTTCACCGCGCTTTGCGTGGTCACCCTCCCCCGCTGCGCAGGGGAGGATGAGCGGCACGAAGCTCACTCCCCCTTCTGCTTGCCCTTCACCAGCGCCTCTGGGTGGCGCCCCAGATAGTCGGCCAGCGAGCGGAGGGAGCGGGCGGCTTCGGTGACCTGGCCGAGCGCTGCGGGCAGGTTGGCGTCCTGCGCGGCGCCCGGGCCGCCGCCGATGACCGCGTTGGCGTTGGCGACCACGCCCTGCAGCTGGTCGGCGGTCTGGTTCAGCCTGGCGACGAGCGGCCCGATCTGGGGCTTCACCTCGCGGGTGATCTGGTCGACCGAGGTCAGGGTGCCGTCCAGCTTGTGCAGGCTGTCGGCCAGCTCGGGGGAGGAGACCAGCTGGGCGAGGTGGGCGGTGATCTGGCGCACGTCGCCGCCGATCGCTTCGATCGGCACCGCGTTCACCTTGTCGAGGATGACGTTCACCTTGGAGGTGAGTTCGTCCACGCCCGCTGAGCCGGCGGTGGGGATGTCCGGCAGGGCGCCCGAGACGCCGCCCGGACCCGCCGCGCTCTTGGCGAAGATCAGGGTCGCGGTGCCCACCAGGGGTGGGTACTGGCCCATCTGCATGCGGTAGCCGCCGCGGATCAGGCCGCGCAGCGCCGCATCCGTGCTCGCCCGCACGTCGCCGCCGGTGGGCAAGCCCAGGCTCTGGGGCTCGATCTCCAGGGTCACTTCGGTGGTGGTGGTGGTGGCGCCGGGCGGCAGGGTGATGCGGCTGGCGAGCACCCGGCCCACCCGCTCCCCGCTAAGCCAGACAGGAGCGTCCACCTGGGGCCGCTGGGCGGCGCCGTGAAAGAGGGCGCGGTAGTTCAGCTGGGGGCCACGGGGCTGGTCGCTGGCCTGGAACTCGTTGGGGAAGAAGCCGAACACGGTGTCGGCCGGGCTCTGCGGCTGGCTGGCGGCGGCCAGCGGGGTGTCGAACTCGATCCCCCCCGTGATCACCGAGCTGCCGGGGCCGATGTTGGCGCTGAGGTGTCCGGCGCTCAGCTGCACGTCGGCGGCGTTGGCGTTGAAGAACAGGCTGCCGGCGTGCACCAGCCTGTCGAACGGCGCGTTGACGAAGATCACCAGGCGGATCTTCTGCGGGTCGTTGATCTGCACCCGCGTGACCCGGCCCACGATGAGGCCATGGTAGTAGACGCCTGAACCGATGCGGGTGGAGTTCAGCTGGTCACCCTCCACGATGTAGAGGGTTCCGGCCTGGCCCGGCGGCACGGCAGGGGGCTGGTCGAGGCCCATGAAGTGGTCCTGGGGCGCGCCCGTGCCCGGCGAAACGCCGATGCTGACGCCCGAAACCACCGACTTCAGCGAGGAGAGGTCGGTCAGGCTGGGCTCCGCGCCGATCAGCCAGAACTTGGCGCCTTCGCGCAGGTGCGGCTTGGCGGCGCGCTCCAGCCGCAGCCTCATCTCCACGTCGCGGGCGTTCGGGGCGATATGGATGTTGACCACGTGGCCGACGGTTACGCCCTTGTAGATCACCGGCGTCTCGCCCGCCCGGGCGCCACCGGAGGTCTTGAAGGTGACCAGCACGTCCACGCCGCGGTTGGCCAGGGCCTGGACCCCCAGATAGCCCACGACCAGGAGCGCCGCGAGCGGGATGGCCCACACCAATCC
>CAXUEN010000316.1:0-3399 GCA_964249945.1 uncultured Caulobacteraceae bacterium
CGCTCACCGTCGGCGGGGGAGTGCAGAGCGCGGACGATGCGCGCGCGCTGCTGCTGGCCGGCGCCGACAAGGTGGCGGTCAATTCGGCCGCCGTCGCGCGGCCGGCGCTGGTCTCCGAGATGGCGGAGCGGTTCGGCGCGCACGGCGGGACCACCGCCCTGCTGGGCGCGCCGGGCCTGGTGGCCGATTATGCGATCCTGTACGGCGGCTGGCTGCTGACGGCCGAGGAGATGGGGCGGCTGCGGAGCGTCAGCCGTCGCCGGTGGCGTTCAGGCGCTGGCGCAGTTCCTTCCCGCTCTTGAAGAAGGGGGCGGCCTTCGCCTTGACCTCCACCGTCTCGCCGGTGCGGGGATTGCGGCCCGAGCGCGCCGGGCGGGCGCGCACGGAAAAGGCGCCGAAACCGCGCAGCTCCACCCGGCCGCCTTCGGAAAGGGCGTCGCACATCCCGTCCAGGATCACCGCCACCACGCGCTCGACGTCCCGCTGGGTCAGGTGAGGGTTCTCCTCGGCCAGCCGGGCGATCAGTTCGGACCTTATCATCTGAGCCCCGTTCCCGGGATCAGCATGGGCGAAAGCCGCCGCCGCCTCAAGCCGGCGCCGTTAAGCTTTGGTTCGTACGCGACAAAAAACCCCGCATGGCGGACCACGCGGGGCTGATTGCCGACCATTCAGGCGAGAGGCCTAGACCTCCGCCTACTCGCCGCGGCCCTGACGTTCACGAAGCGCGGCGCCCAGGATGTCGCCGAGCGAGGCTCCGGAGTCCGAGGAGCCGAACTGCTCCACCGCTTCCTTGTCGTCGGCCTGCTGCATGGCCTTCACCGACAGGGAGACGCGGCGCGCGGCCTTGTCGATGTTGGTGATCATGGCGTCCAGCCGGTCGCCGACGCCGAAGCGCTCGGGGTTCTGGTCGGAGCGGTCACGCGACAGGTCGGACTTCCTGATGAAGGCCGCCATCGGCGCGTCCGCCTCGCCGAAGGTCACTTCCAGCCCGCCCGAGGTGACCTCGGCGACGGTGGCGGTGACGATCTGGCCGCGGCGGAAGACGTCGCCGGCGATCGGATCGCCGGACATCTGCTTGATGCCGAGCGAGATGCGCTCCTTCTCGGCGTCCACGTCCAGCACCCGCGCCTTCACCATCTCCCCGCGGTGGTACTTGGCCATGGCCTCTTCGCCGGTGGCGTTCCAGTCGATGTCGGACAGGTGCACCATGCCGTCGATGTCGTTGTCCAGCCCGATGAAAAGGCCGAACTCGGTGGTGTTCTTCACCTCGCCCTCGACCGCCGACCCGATCGGGTGAGCCTGCAGGAAGGCCTCCCACGGGTTCTGCTGAGCCTGCTTGAGGCCTAGGCTGATGCGGCGCTTGGAGGCGTCCACGTCCAACACGACAACATCCACTTCCTGGGAGGTGGAGACGATCTTGCCGGGGTGGGCGTTCTTCTTGGTCCAGGACATCTCGGAGACGTGCACCAGGCCCTCGACCCCGGCTTCCAGCTCCACGAAGGCGCCATAGTCGGTGATGTTGGTGATGCGGCCGGTGTAGCGTGCGCCCACCGGGTACTTGGCCTCCACGTCATCCCAGGGATCGGCCAGCAGCTGCTTCATGCCGAGCGAGATGCGCTGGGTGTCCGGGTTGATCTTGATGATCTGCACCTTCACCGTGTCGCCCACCGCCAGCACCTGGCTCGGGTGGTTGACGCGCTTCCAGCTCATGTCGGTGACGTGCAGCAGGCCGTCGATGCCGCCCAGGTCCACGAACGCGCCGTAGTCGGTGATGTTCTTGACCACGCCCTCGCGCACTTCGCCCTCGTGCAGCTGGGCCACCAGTTCGGTGCGCTGCTCGGCGCGAGCTTCCTCGAGGATGGCGCGGCGGGAGACCACGATGTTGCCGCGCGGGCGGTCCATCTTCAGGATGGCGAAGGGTTGTTCCTTGCCCATAAGCGGGCCGACGTCGCGCACCGGGCGGATGTCGACCTGGGAGCCCGGCAGGAAGGCCGAGGCGCCGCCGAGATCGACGGTGAAGCCGCCCTTCACCCGCCCGACGATGGAGCCCATGACCGGTTGGGCCTCGGCGTAGACGCCTTCCAGACGGGTCCAGGCCTCCTCGCGGCGGGCCTTCTCGCGGCTGATCACCGCTTCGCCTGAGGCGTTCTCCACGCGCTCCAGGAACACTTCCACCGTGTCGCCGATCTTGGGCGTGGGCTTGCCGTCGCCCTGCTGGAACTCCTTGACCGAGATCCGGCCCTCGGTCTTGAGACCGACGTCCACGATCAGGAAGTCCTTCTCCTGGCCGACGACGATGCCGTGGACCACGGTGCCTTCGTTCAGGTCGCGCCCGGCGAGGGACTCGTCGAGCAGCGCGGCGAAATCGTCGCGCGAGGGGGTGAAGCTCATATCGTCAGCCATGGAGTCTCCGGCAGGGGACGTCGCCGCTCACGCCGCACGCAGCGGTCGGGCGAGACGCCGTTCAGGGTTGATGAGGGAATAAAGGCGGGCGTGCAGCCGATGGGCCGACGCCGGGATAGCTGTTGGACCGTAATGGGTGTCCTGAGCGGGGAGCGTTGGGATTAGCCGGGGCGGGATGTCTCCCACCGGCTGCGCGCCGCCTCGACGATGCAGCGGGCCGCCTCGACGGACTGGGATATATCCATTTCGGATGTGTCGAGCAAGACGGCGTCCGCCGCCTGCAGCAGGGGCGCGGAGGCGCGGCCGCTGTCGCGGGCGTCGCGCAGGCGAATGTCGGCCAGCACGTCCTCCAGGCTCACCGTCTCGCCCTGGCCCGAGAGCTGCTTCCAGCGCCGCTCGGCGCGAACCTCGGGGGCTGCGGTGACGAACAGCTTGGCGGGCGCCGAGGGCGCGATCACCGTGCCGATGTCGCGCCCGTCCAGCACCGCGCCACCGACCTGTGTGGCGAAATTCTGCTGGAAGGCGAACAGGGCCGCGCGCACCTGCGGGAGCACGGCGACCTGGCTGGCGAGTTCGCCCGCGCCGCGGGTGCGCAGGCGCGGATCGTCCAAGTATTCGGCCCGCAGCGCCTCGGCCGCGGCGACAGCCGCCGCAGCCGGTGCGCCTTCACCCGCTCCCACACCCACGGCGCGATAGAGCAGACCGGTGTCCAGATACGGCAGGCCGTAAAGACCGGCCAGTCGGCCGGCCACCGTCCCCTTTCCGGACGCCGCCGGGCCGTCCACTGCGATCACGAACTGCATGCCTGCCGGCTTAGGCCCCCCGAACGCCTACGGGCAAGGCGCCGGGCGCGCTCGGCTTAACGTCCGGGCAGCGCCTTTCGTGCTAGCTCTTGCGTCGGGGGCGCGATCTGGAACACTCCCTCAATCGTTGGGCGAGCCTCCATGCACCTAGAGAAGCGTATCCTGATCACCGGCGGGGCCGGGTTCCTCGGCT
>CAXUEN010000317.1:0-3387 GCA_964249945.1 uncultured Caulobacteraceae bacterium
GGACGCCTGGCTCGCGCCGTCGAGAGGCTCCGCCAGCTTCGAGGTGCAGGCGCCGGAAGAGCTCGCCGCGCCGGACGGAGAGGCTCAGGCGGCGTTGATCGTCGCCTTCTCCGATCGCGCGCCGGTGAAGGTCGAGACGTCGCTGGAGGTGAACGCCAAGCTCGCCCTGACGCCGCGACGGGTGGCGGCGAGCTCGGTGGATGGTCGGGCGGAGGCCGTGTTTCGCCTGACGCCGGTGCGGCGCGGGGAGGGACGGCTGCTCCGGGCCTGGGCGCGCTGGAGCGGGCCGCTGGGCCTGCTCCACGTTCAGGCGAGCACGGCGCTGGACCGGGTGGTGCGGGTGACGCCGGACCTCGGGGCGGTGCGGCGGGAGGCCATGCGCCTGTTCGCCCGCAACGCCATCGCCGGCCAGAAGAGCCGCCCCGAGACCGGCGACGGGTTCGAGTTCCAGTCGCTGCGCGAGCACCAGCCCGGCATGGACCTGCGCGCCATCGACTGGAAGCAGTCCGCCCGCCATGGCCTCTTGCTCACCAAGGAGTTCCGCACCGAGCGCAACCACCCCATCATGCTGGTGCTGGACAGCGGCCGACTGATGGGCGAGCCGGTGGAGGGAGCGCCCCGGCTCGACCGGGCGTTGAACGCCGCCCTGCTGATCGCCTACGTCGCCCTGGTGATGGGCGACCGGGTGGGCCTGTGCGCCTTCGACGCCCGGCCGCGGCTTATGGGCCGACCAGCGGCGGGGGCGACCGCGTTTCCGGCGCTGCGGCGAATGGCGGCGGCGGTGGACTATTCCACCGAGGAGACCAACTTCACCCTGGGGCTCGGCGCGGTGGGCGCGGCGCTCGACCGCCGGGCGCTGCTGGTGGTGTTCACCGATTTCGCCGATCCCACCAGCGCCCAGCTGATGCTCGAGTCCGCCACCCGCCTCTCCAGCCGCCACCTGCTGCTGTTCGTGCTGATGGAGGACTCCGAGCTGGAGGCCGTACGCCGTCGCGCGCCCCAGAACCCCGCCGACGTCTCCCGCGCCGTCACCGCCGACGCCCTGCTGCGCGAGCGCGACGTGGTGGTGGCGCGCTTGCGCCGCCTGGGCGCGGAGGTGATCGAGGCCCCGGCGGCGGCGATCGGGACGGCTCTGATCGAGCGCTACCTGAACCTCAAGCGGCTGGACCGGCTGTGATGGGAATGATCCTTATCCTCCCCTGCGCAGCGGGGGAGGTGGCGGCGAAGCCGACGGAGGGGGCGTCGCCGCGATCACGGCCCGCCAACCTCCCGTCGGTTCAGCCAGATACATCCGACGGAGCGGCGGCGACGCCCCTTCCGTCACGGCGCAGGTTGCGCCGCGCCACCTCCCCCGCTGCGCAGGGGAGGAGAACATGGCGGACCCCCTCATTCCGCCATGTCCGAGGGCTTCGCCGTTTGCCCCGGCAGCGGGGCGTCGGCGGTGATGACGCGCTTGACGCCCAGGAACGGCGCGACTCGGTCGATCACCGCGCCGGCGGTGGGTGCGGCGTTCCAGCCGGCGGTGATGAAGCCGAAACTGTCCGGGGTCACGTGGGGCGCGTCCAGGGTGATCATCACGAGATATCGGTCCGCGTTGATCGGCCCGTCAGTGGGGAAGACGGCGACGAAGGAGGACACGTTGTCCTTGGAATAGTGGCCATGCTCCGGCTTCTGGGCTGATCCGGTCTTGCCGCCAACCCGCAAGCCCACCGCATCGGCCTTGTGGCCCGAACCCTTGGGATCGGTGTGCACGTTCATGCGCATCAGCTGCAGCATCTGGTAGCTGGTTTGCTCGGAGATCACCCGCTGGCCCACGCGGGGATGGGCGGGATCGGCCTTCTTGATGGTCAGGGGCAGATACAGCCCCCCGTTCATCAGGGCGGTGTAGCCGGTGGCCAGGGCCAGGGGGCTGACCGAGATGCCCTGGCCGAAGGCGATCTGGGCCAGGGTCTGGTCGGTGAACTGGCGCGGCAGGATGGGCCGGGCCGACTCCAGCAGCTCGCTCGGCGCCGTCTTGAACAGGCCGTAGCGCTGGAAATAGGTCTTCATGCGGTCGGGGCCGGCGCGCATGGCCAGCGTGGCGGCGCCGATGTTGGAGGAGTGGGTGAAGACCTGCCACAGCGCCAACTGGCTGTCGCCCTTGTCGAAGTCGTGGATCAGGTGGCCGCCGACCATGACCGGGGCGTGCACGTCGAAGGTGGAGTCCAGGGTCACCACGCCGGTGTCCAGCCCCATGGCGATGGTGAAGGCCTTGAACACCGAGCCCAGTTCGTAGACCGAGGCCGCCTCGTGGTTGGTGAGGTTGGGGATGGGCGAGTGGCCCGGCGCGTTGGGGTCGAAGTCCGGGACGCTGGACATGGCCAGGATCTCGCCGGTGTGGACGTCCACCACCATGCCTTGCGCGGTCAGCGTGCCGAACTTGGCCTGGGCCTTCTGCAGCTCGTCCTGGAGGGCGGCCTGGACGCGGATGTCCATGGCCAGCTGGACCGGCTCGCCGGTGGCGGCGTTGGCGTGCAGCTCGCTGTCCAGCGCCTTCTCCGCGCCGGCGAGACCGCGGCCGCCGGCGTCGGAGAAGCCGATCAGGTGCTCCGCCGTCGGGCCCAGGGGATAGACCCGGCGGGGCTCCTCCTCGAAGCTGACGCCGGGGAGGCCGAGGTCGTGGACGCCGCGCATCTCCTGGGGCGTCAGGCCGCCGGCCAGGTACTCTCGCCGGCCGCTCTTCAGGGCCTTGTCCAGCCGCTCTGCGGACAGCTTGGGGAAGGCGGCGGGGAGCTTGCGGCGGATCTCGTCGGTGTCCCAGATCTCGCGCGGGTCGAGATAGAGGCCGTAGTGGGTCAGGTCGCCCGCCAGGAGCTCGCCGTTGCGATCGGTGAGGTCGGCCCGGGCGCCGACGAGCGGGGGCGCGCTGTGGCCGGCCGCCTCCTCGGGCGCGAACAGGGCGGCGCGGGTGGCGCGCAGGCCCAGCGTCACGAAGGCCAGCGAGAAGATCGACAGCACGAAAAAGATGCGCAGCCGCGTGTCGTCCACCGCCCGGCCGGAGGCTGTGGAGCGCTCGAAGGCGCGCTCCACGTTCCAGACCCCCTCCACGACCCAGCGCCATAGCTGGGCCGGGCCGACAGGCTCGCGGTAGTGCGGGAAGTCGGCGCTGACCGGGTCGATGGGGCTCACAGCGGGGCTCCGGCGGGCTTGGCGGCGACGGACGTGGCGGAGACCGCCGGAGCGGAGGTCAACACCTTGGCGGGGCTTGCAGGCTTCGCGGCTGCAGCCTTGGGCTTGGCGGCGTCCTTCGGGGATGGCTCGGCGGCTTGCCGCGCGATCTCCATCAGGCCGGTGTCGGGCGTCTCGTGCTTGGCGGGGATGGGGGCGAGGCCGAGGTACTGCTGGGAC
>CAXUEN010000318.1:0-474 GCA_964249945.1 uncultured Caulobacteraceae bacterium
GACCCTGGTGGACCTGGACCGCCGGGCGGTGGAGGCGGCGGCGCGCAACCTGTCGGACCCTCGCGCCAGCTTCCGCTGGGCCGACGTCCGCAGCGCGGAGGGCCACAGCGCCGAGGGGCTGGCCGACCTGGACTTCGTGGTGACCAACCCGCCCTTCCACGACGCCGGACAAGAGGACCGACGGCTGGGCCAGGCCTTCATCCGCGCCGCCCACGGCGCCCTGCGCAAGGGCGGCGTCCTTTGGATGGTGGCCAACCGCCACCTGCCCTACGAGGAGACGCTCCGCGCGCTGTTCCCCGAGGTGTCGCTCCGGGCGGAGCGCGACGGCTTCAAGGTCTACGAGGCGCGCAGGTGAGTTCGACGTCCAGGCTCGACCGGCTGCTGGCCAACCTCGGCTACGGAGCCCGGCGCGCGGTGCAGCAGATGGTGCGCGCGGGCGCGGCCTGCCTGAAGCTGCACGAGGACTGGGGCACC
>CAXUEN010000318.1:484-2675 GCA_964249945.1 uncultured Caulobacteraceae bacterium
GGTCGGCGGCGGTCGCCGCCGCCGACCTGCGGCTGGCGCTCACCGCTGACCTGGGCGAACGGCTGCGGGTCGGCGGCGCAGCCCTGGACCCACTGCCCGGCATGGCGCTGATGCTGCACAAGCCGCTGGGCGTCACCTGCTCCCACAAGGAGGCGGGAGCCCTGGTCTACGACCTGCTGCCGCCCCGGTGGCGGGCGCGGGACCCCGCGCTCTCCACCATCGGCCGGCTGGACAAGGAGACCAGCGGGCTGCTGCTGCTCACCGACGACGGCGGCCTGCTCCACAAGGTGATCACGCCGCGGCGCCACGTGCGCAAGCGATATATCGCCACCCTCGCCCGCCCGCTGGGGGGCGACGAAGGCCCGCGGTTCGGCTCCGGCGAGCTGATGCTGGAGGGCGAGGAGGCGCCGTTGGCGCCCGCGCGGCTGGAGCCCCTGTCGGCCACGACGGCGCGGCTGACGCTGACCGAGGGGCGCTACCACCAAGTTCGCCGCATGTTCGCAGCCGTCGGCAACCACGTGGAGGCGCTGCACCGCGACCGCATCGGCGCCCTGGACCTGCCCGCGGACCTCGCACCCGGCGAGCACCGGCTGATGGGACCCGCCGACATCGCCGCCCTGTTCGAGGCGGAGCCTGGGGGCTGACGGCGCCAATCGGTCACCTGACCGGCGCCCGGCGCACACGCTAGGGTCGCTCCGCCGCCGCACCGCCGCGACGGACGCCTCGCCCGCCGGTCACCGATGTTCGAACAGCTGATCACCTTCCAGGCCCGCTACCGGCCGGACGCCATCGCCATCGCCACCCCGGTCGGGAACGCCACCTTCGCCGCCCTTGACGCGGACGTGGATCGGATGGCGCGCCGCCTGCAGCCCATCGTACCGGCGCGCGGCGTGGTGGCGGTGCAGGTGCAAGGTTCGGGCCTGCACTGGGTGGTGCTGCTGGCCCTGGCGCGGCTCGGCTGCGTCTCCGCCTCACTGCCGCCGGTGGGTGAGCGGCCGGAAGCGGACCTGCTCGCCATCCTGCGCCCGGACTTCCTGCTCACCGACCGAGCCGGCGCACCTGCGGCCGACCGCTTCGTGCTCTCGCCGGACTGGGTCCAGGCGAGCTTCGCCGCCCCGGTCGAGCCGGTGACGCCCCACCGCTTCGCGCCCGAGGATCCCGTGCGCATCGTGATGTCGTCCGGCACCACGGGCGCGCCGAAGAAGATGCGGCTCACCCGCGCCATGGTGGACGCCCGGATCAAGACCGGCGGCCTGTCCCAGCTGGCCCACCGGCGGCTTCACTCCGCCGTCGGCCTGGACACCGAGACCGGGTTCCGCGCCCCGCTGGTGGCCTGGGCCACCGGCTATCCGGCGCTGTACCCCGAGACGGGCTTCCGCTGGGCCCATTTCCTGCAGAACAGCCGGCCGCAGGTGCTGCTGCTCGTCCCCGCCCAGCTCGACGCCCTGCTGAACAGCCTGCCCCAGGGCTTCGCCCCGCCGCCGGACCTAAGCCTGGTGGTGATCTCCGCCACCCCGTCGGCGGCCCTGCACCAGCGGGCGCGCGCCCTCCTCACCCCCAACATCTTCATCGTCTACGGGTCCACCGAGGCGGGCCTGGCCTGCCAGCTGTCGCCCAACCTGCGCGAGCAGGCGGAATCGGTCACGGGCGTCGTCTCCCCCTCCGCCGAGGTGGAGGTGGTCGACGAGGCGGACCGCCCCGTCCCAGCCGGCGCCACCGGCCGGGTGCGGGTGCGCACCGAGGAGATGGTGCACGGCTATCTGGACGACGCGGCGCTGACGGCGGCCTTCTTCCGCGACGGCTGGTTCTATCCGGGCGACCTCGGCGCGCTCAGCCCCTCCGGCCGGCTGACCCTGCACGGGCGCGAGGCGGAGATCCTGGACCTCGGCGGCCTGCGCATAGCCCCTTCGGCGATCGAGGAGGTGCTGCTCGCCGCGCCCGGCGTCCGCGACGCCGCCGCCTTCAGCACGCCCGGCGCCCAGGGCGTGCACCGGGCCTGCGCGGCGCTGGTGTGCGAGCCCGGCTGCGACCTGGAGGCCGTGCGCCAGCGCCTGGGCGCGGCCCTGCCCCAGTTCGACGTGCCGCTGGTGAGGCTGGGCGCCATCCCCCGCTCGCAGCGGGGCAAGATCGACCGGGCGGAGGTCGCGCGGCAGGCCGCCCGCGTCCCGCGGGCCGAAGGACTGGAGCGTCG
>CAXUEN010000318.1:2685-3380 GCA_964249945.1 uncultured Caulobacteraceae bacterium
GCGGTGCGCCAGGACGCGCGCGCGGTCAGGGCAGGCCGGGCTTCCAGACGAAGCCGTCGCCGGCCGCGGCGATCCGGCCCACCCCGGGGAAGGGGAAGTGGGGCGCGAACACCCGCTCGCCGCTCGCCGCCAGCCGAGCCAGCATCGCCCGCCGGGTGGCCGCCCCCTGCGCCTTGTCGGTGTCGTACGCGATGGCCCAGTCCGGCTTGGCGAGGGAGACGACGGCGCTATGGGCTAAATCGCCCATGTCGAACAGATGCGTGGAACCCGACGTGATTTCATAGCCCACATGGCCCGGCGTGTGGCCGGGCAGGCTGACTGCGCTCACCCCCGGCACGATCGTCCCGCCCGGCGTGAACGGCCGGACCTGCGGTGCGATGGTCGCGACCAGGGCTGCAGCCTTGGGGTGGCCCTGCATCCAGGCCCACTCGGCCACCGACATGTGGATCACCGCGTGTGGGAAGGCGGGGCGTCCGTCGGCGGTGGCCAGGCCGCCCACGTGGTCGCCGTGGCTGTGGGTGATGAAGACGTCGGTGACCGCGTCCGGCGACACGCCCGCCGCGGCCAGGCTCTGAGGCAGGGCGCCGTGGAAGCCCGGCCCCAGCCCGGTGTCGAACAGCATGACCCGCCCGCCCCCGTCGGCCAGCAAGGCGTCGACGCCGAGGGTGACGCTGTCGGTGGGCGCGCCCTGGCTC
>CAXUEN010000319.1:0-828 GCA_964249945.1 uncultured Caulobacteraceae bacterium
ATCTGAACGTGCGTGGAGCCTATATGCACATGCTGTCCGACGCCCTGGTGGCCGTGGGGGTGGTGATCGCGGGCGGGCTGATCCTGCTCACGGGATGGTCGTGGCTCGACCCCGCGGTCAGCCTGATGATCTCCGGGGTCATCGTGTGGGGAACCTGGAGTCTGCTGCGTGAGTCGCTCAACATGGCGCTGGACGCGGTGCCGGCAGGGATCGAGGCCGCGGAGGTGCGCGCCCATCTGCTGGGACAGGCGGGGGTGGCCGGGCTGCACGACCTGCACATCTGGGCCATGTCGACCACCGAGACGGCGCTGACCTGCCACCTGCTGATGCCGCGCGGCCATCCGGGCGATACGGTCCTGAACGCCATCTGCGAGGGGCTGCACCAGCGCTTCCACATCGGCCACGCCACCTTGCAGGTGGAGACCGATGCGGACACCGCATGCCGCCTGGAAGCGGCCCACGCGATCTGACGGCGAGGTCGGGCTGCCCGCGATTGCGGCTCAGTTCACCACGCGGCGTACGTCCGGCAGGTCCAGGGAGAAGGCGGGGATCTCCACGTCGAACTGGCCGCTGTCGCTGCCCATGCGGTAGGCGCCCACCATAACGCCGGACGGGGTGGGGAGGGGACAGCCGCTGGTGTAGCGGAACCGCTCGCCGGGGTTCAGAACCGGCTGTTCTCCCACCACGCCCAGGCCCTTGACCTCCTCCACATGGCCGGTGGCGTCGGTGATGCGCCAGTGCCGGGCGAGCAGCTGGACGGCGGCGGCGCCGCAGTTCTCCACCTCGATGTGGTAGGCCCAAACCCACCGGCGCTCGTCGGGTTCCGAC
>CAXUEN010000319.1:838-3379 GCA_964249945.1 uncultured Caulobacteraceae bacterium
TACTGCGGGCGCACGCGCACGACCACATCGGCCGTGCGAGCTTCGTAGGCGGCGTCCTGGGGCATCAGGCGGCGGCCCCGGCGGCGGCCAGCGCGCGCATCAGGTCCCGTTCAAGGTCGGCTGGGTCCTCCAGCCCCACCGACAGGCGCACGCAGCCTTCCGTCAGGCCTATGGCCAGCCGGTCGGGCTCGGGGGTGGAGCGATGGGTAGTGGTGGAGGGGTGCACCGCCAGGGACTTGGCGTCGGCCAGGTTGTTGGAGATGTCTACGATCTGCAGGGCGTTCAGGAAGGCGAACGCTCGGTCCCGGGAGCCGAGATCGAAGGCCAGGATGGTGCCGCCGGCCTTCATCTGCCGGGCTGCGATGGCTGCCTGCGGGTGGTCGGCGCGCCCGGGATAGAAGATGCGCCGCACCGCGGGGTGCTCGGCGATGCGGTTGGCCAGGGCGGCGGCGGTGGCGCTCTGGCGCAGAACGCGCAGCTCCAGCGTCTCCAGCCCCTTTACCAGCACCCAGGCGCTGAAGGGCGAGAGCGCCGGCCCGGTGTGGCGGATCAGCTCCCTGTAGGCCTCTTCCAGGGCGGCGTCGTCTCCCAGGATCGCGCCGCCCAGCACCCGGCCTTGGCCGTCGATGTGCTTGGTGGCGGAGTAGACCACCATGTCGGCCCCGAGCTTCAGGGGAGACTGCAGGATCGGACTGGCGAAGGCGTTGTCGACCACCAGCTTCGCGCCGGCGGCGCGGGCGATCCCGGCCACCGCGGGGATGTCGATGATCTCCAGCAGCGGGTTGGCGGGGCTCTCCAGGAAGAAGGCGCGGGTGTTGGGGCGCACGGCGGCCCGCCACGCTTCCAGATCTGTCCCATCCACCACCGTGCTCTCCACCCCGAAGCGAGGCAGCAGCTGGGTGACGATCCAGCGGCAGGAGCCGAACAGCGCCCGGGCGGCCACCAGGTGGTCGCCGGCCCTGAGCAGGCCGAGCAGGGCGATGTTCACCGCCGCCATGCCCGACGCCATGGCGCGGCAGCCGCTCGCCCCCTCCAGCAAGGCGAGGCGATCCTCGAACATCTTGACGGTGGGGTTGCCGTAGCGAGCGTAGATAAAGCCGGGATCCTCGCCGCTGAAGCGACGGTCAGCGGCTTCGGCGCTGTCGTAGGCGAAGCTCTGGGTCAGGAAGATGGGTTCGGCGATCTCGCCATAGGGCGTGCGCGCCAGACCGCCGCGCACCAGCCGGGTGGCGGTAGCCCAGTCCTGCGGTCGCTCGTCGTCGCCCGTCTCGCTCATGGCGTCCGGCATGGCCGGGGAGTGCGGTCCAGGTCAAGGGCGTGCATGCGCGGGATGTCTGATCGGAGCGGTCGCGGGGCGCTCCGGTCAGCGCCCGCTTGCCAAGGCGCCCCCGTTTGGCGAGTGTCGCGCCCCGTTCCGTTCCGCAAGGCGGCTCCTTGACCGACGTTCCAGGCATCCTGCCCTACCAGGCGCTGCAGGCGCTGATCGACCGGGGGGCGGTGCGGGCGCCAGGCGTCTACAGCTTGGATCAGCTGCAGCCGGCCAGCCTGGACCTGCGGCTGGGCCAGCGGGCCTGGCGGGTGCGCGCCTCCTTCCTGCCCGGGCGCGGCCGGACGGTGGCGGAGCGGATGGACGATGTGGCGATGCACAGGCTGGAGCTCGGCGACGGCGCGGTGCTCGAGCGCGGCTGCGTCTACATCGCCGAGCTGCAGGAGCGGCTCGACCTGCCCGCCCACGTCTCGGCCCGCGCCAATCCCAAGAGTTCCACGGGACGGGTGGACGTGTTCGTGCGCCTGCTGACCGACGGGGGCGTGGCGTTCGACGACGTCGCCGAAGGCTACCGTGGACCGCTCTATCTGGAGATCGCGCCCCAGACCTTCTCGGTGCTGGTGCGCACGGGCACGCGGCTGAACCAGCTGCGGCTGAAGCGGGGCCGCCCCGCGGCGCTGGCGGTGAAGAGCGTGGGCGTGGACCTGACGCAGGAGCTGGCGGGCTATCGCGGTCGCCGTCACGCCGGCGTCATCGACCTGGACCTAGAGGACGGCCATCTGCCCCGCGACTTCTGGGAGCCGCTGGAGGCGCGGCCCAACCGCCACGGCGTGGGCGAGCTGCTGCTCGATCCCGGGGAGTTCTACATCCTCGCCTCCAAGGAGGCGGTGGAAATCCCCGCCGATCAGGCGGCCGAGATGACGCCCATCGATCCCTCCGTGGGCGAGTTCCGGGTGCACTATGCGGGTTTCTTCGACCCCGGCTTCGGCACCGAGGAGGCGCTGGGTGCAGGCTCCCGGGCGGTGCTGGAGGTACGCAGCCACGAGACGCCCTTCCTGCTGGAGGACGGCCAGATCGTCGCCCGCCTGGTGTACGAGACCCTGACCGAGCGGCCGTCGCGACTCTACGGCTTCCACGGCTCGCACTACCAGATGCAGGGGCTGAAGCTCTCCAAGCACTTCAAGGCCTGGAGCTAGCGACCCTGCGCCTGGGTCAGGAGAAGTCGATGGCCACGCCCTTCCGCTCCCAGTCGCCATAGCGGGTGGGCTCCAGGC
>CAXUEN010000320.1:0-3367 GCA_964249945.1 uncultured Caulobacteraceae bacterium
CAGCTGATCGCCGCACCCGGCGACGACGCCCGCCTGCTGGGCTGGGCGGCGCAGAGGCGCCGGCCCAAGGCGACGGGCGCGTCCCGCCCCCGGACCACCCACACCAACGGCGACACGCCCTCAAGCCTGTAACCGCGCCATGAGACGGGAGGGCGAGGCGGTCTTGACCGCCTCGCCCTTTCGCGTGGCGCCTACGGCAGGCGCGTCGGCAGTGCGCCCGGGCGTCCCCTGCACGAAGACCGGCGGGGCGCCATCCGTCTTCTCAGGATCGACCTCCACGCTGTAGAAGCTCCCACGTTGCGTCGGAGCCCCCACCATGACCGCCCTGCAGGACTGGGACGCGCTGGACTCCCAGAAATATCGCGACGAGGGCGAGGCCATCGCCGCCCTGCTCGCCGCCTGCCCCTTGGACGACACCGCCCGCGCCCTGGTCCACGCCGAGGCCGAGACCCTGGTCCGCGCCGCTCGCCGTTCCGCCAAGCGGCAGGGGGTGGTGGAGAGCTTCCTGCAGGAATTCTCGCTGGGCACCAGGGAAGGATTGGCGCTGATGTGCCTGGCCGAGGCGCTGCTGCGCACGCCGGACCAGGACACTCGCGACAAGCTGATCGCGGAGAAGATCGGCTCGGCCGACTGGGCGTCCCACCTCGGCCAGTCCGACAGCCTGTTCGTCAACGCCTCCACCTGGGGGCTGATGCTGACCGGCAAGCTGGTGGATGTGGACGAGGACGCCAGGCGCGACGTCGGCGGCTTCGTGAAAAGGCTGGCGAACCGGTTGGGCGAACCTGTCGTGCGCCAGGCGGTGCAGGCGGCCGTACGCATCATGGGCGAGCAGTTCGTGCTCGGCCGCTCCATCGAGGAGGCGCTGCGCCGGGCCCGCAAGGAGGGCTTGCTCTGCTCCTTCGACATGCTGGGCGAGGGCGCCCGCACCGCCGAGGACGCCGCCCGCTACGAGCAGCTCTACGCCAGCGCCATCGAAGCCGTGGGCAAGGCGGCGGCCGGCGCAGGCCCGGAGCGCGGCCACGGCGTCTCGGTAAAGCTCTCGGCGCTCTGCCCGCGCTACGAGGCGACGCAGGAGGCGCGCGTCTGGAGCGAACTCTATCCGCGGCTGAAGCGGCTGGCGATTTTGGCCGCAAGTTACGACCTCAACTTCGCCCTGGATGCGGAGGAGGCCGACCGGCTGGTGCTCTCGCTCAAGCTGCTGGAGCGGCTGGCCGACGAGCGGGAGCTCGGCCCCTGGACCGGCCTCGGCGTGGTGGTGCAGGCCTACCAGAAGCGCGCGGTGGAGGTGATCGAGCGGGTGGCGGCCCTTGCGCGCCGCTCGGGCCGGCGGATCATGGTTCGCCTGGTCAAGGGCGCCTACTGGGACAGCGAGATCAAGCGCGCCCAGGTGGCCGGCCGGCCCGGCTATCCGGTCTACACCACCAAGCCGGCCACCGACCTCTCCTACCTGGTCGCGGCCAAGGCGCTGATCGACGCCGCTCCTGCGCTCTACCCCCAGTTCGCCACCCACAACGCCCACACCCTCGCCGCTGTCCACTACATGGCCAAGGAAGCGGGCGTGCAGGTGGAGCACCAGCGCCTGCACGGCATGGGGGAGGCGCTCTACGGCGCGGCCTACGCCCGGCTCGGCGCCGACATGGTGCTGCGCGCCTATGCGCCGGTGGGCGGGCACGAGGACCTACTGCCCTACCTTGTGCGACGGCTGCTGGAGAACGGCGCCAACACCTCCTTCGTCCACGCCCTGCTGGACGACGGCGTGCCGGCCGCCCTGGTGGTGGGCGATCCGGTGGCGGCGGTGGAGGCCCATCCCGGCCCGCACGCCAAAATCCCCCTGCCGCGCGACCTCTACGGCCCATCCCGGGTCAATGCGCTCGGCCGCGACCTGTCGCTGCGCAGCGATGTCGAGCGGCTGGGCTCGGCGACGGAAGCGCTACGGGGCGAGCGGCTATCCGCTGGACCCATCGTCGGCGGCAAGCTCACTGGCGGGGTGGCGCGGCAGGCAGTACGCAGCCCAGCCGACCTGTCTCGCGTCCTGGGCGAGACCGCCGAGGCCAGCGGCGCCGACATCGACCGCGCCTTCCAGCTGGCGCGTCGCGCCCAGCCCGCCTGGGACCGCCTGGGCGGTCCGAAGCGGGCGCGGGTGCTGCGCGCCATGGGCGACGCCCTGGAGGCCGACACCGACCGCCTAGTCGCGATCCTAGCCGCCGAGGGCGGCAAGACGCTGAACGACGGCGTTTCGGAGGTGCGCGAGGCGGCCGACTTCTGCCGCTACTACGCCGTCCTGGCCGAGGAGCAGTTCCGCGCGCGCGAGATGCTGAAGGGTCCCGTCGGCGAGACCAACGCCCTGGAGCTGCGCGGCCGGGGCGTGTTCGCCTGCATCAGTCCCTGGAACTTCCCCCTGGCCATCTTCACCGGCCAGATCGCCGCGGCGCTGGCCGCCGGCGACGCCGTGCTCGCCAAGCCCGCCGAGCAGACGCCGCTGGTCGCCGCCGAAGCGGTGCGGCTGTTCTTCAGGGCAGGGCTTAACCCCGACCTTCTGGCGCTGCTTCCCGGCCGAGGCGAGACGGTAGGTGCGGCGCTGACCGACCACGCCGAGCTGGACGGAGTGGCCTTCACCGGCGGCACCTCGACCGCCTGGGCCATCAACCGGACGCTCGCGGCGCGGAACGGCCCCATCCTACCCTTCATCGCCGAGACGGGCGGACTGAATGGCATGTTCATCGACACCACCGCCCTCAAGGAGCAGGTGGTGGATGACGTGATCGCCTCGGCCATCGGCTCGGCCGGCCAGCGCTGCTCGGCGCTCCGGGTGCTCTACGTGCCCAAGGACAGCGCCGACGTCGTTATCGCCACCCTGAAGGGCGCGCTGGAGGCACTGGTGATCGGCGACGGCGCCGACCCCGCCACCGACGTCGGCCCGGTGATCGACGAGGACGCGCGGCGCCTGCTGGTCGAGCACGTGGCTCGGCTCGAACGAGACGCGAAGATCATCGCCCGGCGCGACGTGGGCGAACTGGCGGACAAGGGCGCCTACTTCGGCCCGGTGATCGCCGAGGTGCCCTCGCCGGACTTCCTGGAACAGGAGGTGTTCGGCCCCATCCTGCACGTCTACCGCTACGACCCCGCCGACCTGGAGAAGGCGGCCGGCAGGCTGGCGGCGCGGCGCTACGGCCTGACGCTGGGCGTCCACACCCGCATCGACGCCTTCGCCGAGCAGGTGCGAGAGCTGGTGCCGGCCGGCAACGTCTATGTGAACCGGTCCATCATCGGGGCGGTGGTGGGGGTGCAGCCCTGCGGCGGCGAAGGCCTGTCCGGCACGGGGCCAAAGGCCGGGGGGCCGCACGCGCTGACGCGCTACGCGGTGGAG
>CAXUEN010000321.1:0-3359 GCA_964249945.1 uncultured Caulobacteraceae bacterium
CGCGGCCGCCGCGCTGGCCCGCGCCGCAGGGCCCGAGCCCCCGCCTGGCGCAGCCGCGCCCGGGGCGGCACGCCGCCCACGCCGCCGACGACGCGGCGGGGCGCGAGACGCTGCGGGCCGCCCTGGTCGCCACGCGCACGGAGCTGGAGGCCCTGCAGGGCGAGCATCCGCTGGTGTTCGACGTGGTGGACCGCAACGCCGTGGCCGACGTGCTGGCCGCCTGGACCGGCATCCCGGTGGGGCGGATGATGTCGGACGAGGTGCGCGCCGTCCTGACGCTGGGCGAGCGGATGGGCGAGCGCATCCGCGGGCAGGAGACCGCGGTGGCCACCATCGCCGAGGCCATGCGCGTGGCCCGCGCAGGGCTTGCCGACCCGAGGAAGCCGCTGGGCGTCTTTCTGATGTGCGGCTCCTCAGGCGTGGGCAAGACCGAGACCGCCCTGACCCTGGCGGACCTGCTCTACGGCGGTCCCCAGAGCCTGACCGTTATCAACATGAGCGAGTTCAAGGAGGAGCATAAGGTCTCCATGCTCGTCGGCTCGCCGCCGGGCTATGTCGGCTATGGCGAGGGGGGCGTGCTGACCGAGGCGGTGCGACGACGCCCCTTTGGCGTGCTGCTGCTGGACGAGATGGAGAAGGCGCACCCGGGCGTGCAGGACGTCTTCTACCAAGTGTTCGACAAGGGCCAGCTGCGCGACGGCCAGGGGCGCGACATCGACTTCCGCAACACCGTCATCATCATGACGTCCAACGCCGGAACCGAGACCATCGAGAAGCTGTTCGCCGATCCGGACACCCGGCCCGACGCTGCGGGCCTCGCCGAGGCGCTGCGCCCCGACCTGCTAAAGACCTTCAAGCCGGCCTTCCTGGGGCGCGTGACGGTGGTGCCCTACGGGCCGCTGTCGACGGAGATCATCCGGGAGATCGTGGAGATCGCCCTTGGCCGGGTGCGCGCCCGGATCGCCGCCAACTACAGCGCGGCGTTCTCCTGGACGACGGAAGCGGCCGACGCGGTGGCGGCGCGCTGCACCGAGGCGCAGAGCGGCGCGCGCAATATCGAGTCCATCCTGAACCAGACCGTCGTCCCGGCGCTGGCGTCCAGGATGTTGTCCCGGATGATTGAACGAAAGCCAACCTTGGCCGTTGGCCTGAGTATCGACGGGGCAGGCGAGTTCGGTTATCAAATTACATGATCGGCTGGCGCTCGCGGGCCCCAGGATTTTTGCAGCGTAGCCCTAAGGCTAAACGCGCCGGGGTGCAGAAGAGGGACACGAGTTCATGGCCGCCTATCTGAAGTTGGACGGGTTCACAGGCAACGTCACCAAGGGCCAGTATACCGGCTGGATCGAGGTGGAATCCTTCAGCTGGGGATTTTCGGTCCCCGTCCAGACCACGGTCGGCTCCTCCTCCAACCGCCTGTCCGCCGGCAAGGTGACGCCGGGCGACCTGCACATGGTCAAGAAGCAGGACCAGACCAGCGCCAAGTTCATGCTGGACTCCATGAACGGCGCGGTGATCCCCACCGCCACCCTGGCGGTCACCATGCCGTCCGCCAACGGCGGCCAGGACAAGTACATGGAGTACAAGATGACCAACGTCATCACCTCCGCCTACAACACCTCGGGCTCTCAGGGGCAACACGAGCCGATGGAGAACGTGGCGCTGAACTTCTCCAAGATCGAGATCAGCCAGTACTCCACCGACGCCTCCGGCAAGTCCATGGCGGCGCAGCGGGGCAATTTCGACTTCATCACCGCCGCCGGCTCCTGATCGGACCGGCGTTCCGCCCGGGGCCGCTCCCGCCGTATCCGGGGCCTTCCGGCCGGGCGGCGGGCCGCCCCGGCCGGCCTGCGGAGTGCGAGTGAACGATGGACTCCGGGCGCGATCCCAAGAACTTCCTCAAGCTGATCGAGAGCCCTGGATCGGTCCAGGACCTATTCCTGTTCCGGATGGAGGGCGAGGAAGCCCTGTCCACGCTCTTCGACTTCCGCCTGACCATCCGCTCCCAGGGCGACATACCGCCGGCGTCGGCCTGGGTGGGCGCCTCGGTCACCTTCGTCATGGGCCTGTCCGACGACACGCCGCGCAAGGTGAACGGGCAGTGCGTGCGCTTCGAGCACGTCTACCAGAAGGGCGGCTATGTCGAATTCGTGCTCGACCTCTCCGCCTCCCTCACCACCACCCGGCTGAACCGCGACAACCGCATCTTCACCGCCAAGACCGCCAAGCAGGTGATCGCCCAGATCCTCACCGAGCACGCCATCAGCTTCGACGACAGCAAGGTGAGGAGCGTCAACACGGTGCGCGAATACTGCGTGCAGTACAACGAGAGCGACTTCGCCTTCATCAGCCGGTTGATGGAGAGCGAGGGCGTGTTCTACTACTTCCGCTATGACGAGGATGCCGGGCGCTACAAGCACAAGATGTATCTGGCCGACGACCCCTCCGGCTTCTTCGACGGTCAGCCCCTGTCGGTCAGCTATCGCAAGGGGCCCCAGCATCCGGGGCTGAAGGACGTGGGCACCGCCTACGCCGCGTCGAGCGGCGGCTGGATGACCAACGACTATGACTTCAAGAAGCCGACCAATCTGACCCCCGTCCAGACGCCCACGCGGCTGGACTACGCCGCCAAGCCCACTCGCCAGTTTGAATGGCCGGGGGGCGGCTATACGCCCGAAGACGTCCGCCGCAACTCCAAGCTGGCCATGGAGCACGTGGAGTCCGGCGCCCTGACGGTGCAGGGCAGCGGCAAGTACGTCGGCTTTTCGCCTGGCGCCCGCTTCGAGATCGACGACCCGAGGCTGAGCCCGCAGGAGCGCCGCATTGCGGTCAGCCGGGTCTCCCACGCCGCCTTTGACCCCTGGGGCTTGGAGGAGGGCTCGCCCAGCTACGAGCAGCGCTTCACCGCGGTGCCGAGCGATCAGACCTACCGCCCGCCGCGCAAGACCCCGCCCGCCACGGTGCGCGGGCCCCAGACCGGCGTGGTCACCGACCAGACCGACCCGGAGGGCTATGGCCGCATCCAGGTCCGCTTCCATTGGGACCATGCCGGGACCTCCACCTGCTGGCTGCGGGTGGCCCAGCAGTGGGGGGGGAACCGCATCGGCGCCCAGTTCGTCCCCAGGATCGGCATGGAGGTGCTGGTGGACTACCTGGAGGGCGACCCCGACCGCCCGCTGGTGGTGGCCTGCATCTACAACGGCGACAACAAGCAGCCCTACGACACGCCGCCCAAGCTCAGCCAGGCCGGCTGGCGCACCATGAGCTACCCGTCGGGCGGCGTCGCCAACGAGTTCATCTTCGAGGACAAGGCGGGGGCGGAGGAGAGCTCCACCTTCGCCGGGCGCACCCTGCGGCGG
>CAXUEN010000322.1:0-3357 GCA_964249945.1 uncultured Caulobacteraceae bacterium
AGGAACAGCCACACCACGTCCACGAAGTGCCAGTACCAGGCCGCCGCCTCGAAGCCGAAATGCTGGCGGGGCGTGAAGGCCCCGTTCAGCAGCCGGATCAGGCAGACCAGGAGGAAGATGGTGCCGATCATCACGTGGAAGCCGTGGAAGCCGGTGGCCATGAAGAAGCTGGAGCCGTACAGGCCGCCGCTGGTGGAGGTCTCGTTGAAGAACAGCTTCTCGATGATGATCTCGCGGTATTCGTAGGCCTGGATGCAGGAGAACAGGGCGCCCAGGATCACGGTCAGGATCAACCCGTTCCTGGCGTTCTTGCGGTCGCCGTGCTGCAGGGCGTGGTGGGACCAGGTGATGGTGGTGCCCGACAGCAGCAGCGTCAGGGTGTTTATCAGAGGGAAGTGCCAGGGATCGATGGTCTCGACGCCCTTGGGCGGCCAGGCGGCCCAGGCGGTGCGGACCTCGTCGATGGGCGAGAAGGTGCGCACGTGGTGGAACAGCGCCATCTCGAAGAACATCCAGAACCAAGCCACGAAGAACATGATCTCCGAGGCGATGAACAGGATCATGCCGTAGCGCAGGCCAAGCGACACCACCGGAGTATGGTCGCCCTCGTTGGCCTCCTTCACCACGTCGGCCCACCAAGCGCCCATGGTGAAGACCAGCCCCGCCAAGCCCATGCACAGCACCCAGGGCGTACCTTTTGGCACGCCGAGGATGCCCTTCAGCAGCATGACCAAACCGATGGCGGTCATGGCGCCGAAGATGGAGCCGACCAGAGGCCAGGGGCTCGGCTTGACTAGGTGGTAGTCGTGGTGGACGGCGTGGTCGGCCATGGTCGCAGAACAACCTCAAGCGTTTCGGGCGGCGCGATGGCGTGCGCGCTCACCCCGGATCAGGCGTGAGCTATAACCTTTGGTCTGCTGGGAAGCCAAGGCCTGATCGCCCTTGGCTTTTCGGTAGCCGTGAGGCGCGAGGCATTCTTCTTCCTCCCCTCGAAGGGGAGGGAAAGAGCTAGGCGGCCGCGCCGCCCTTCACCGGGAAGAAGGTGTAGCTGAGGGTGATCTCCTGGAACATTCGGGTGTTCAGGTCGGTCGCGAATTTGGGTTCCACGTAGTAGATCACCGGGAAGCGTTCGGTCTGGCCGGGCTGGATGGTCTGGTTGCTGAAGCAGAAGCACTGGGTCTTCAGGAAGTAGGGGCCGGCCGATTCGGGGGCGACATTGTAGGCGGCGCGGCCGGTCAGCGCCTTGTCGCCGTGGTTGGTCACGGTGAAGAAGGCCAGACCGCCCTGGCCCAGCTTGATGGTCTGGGCGACCTGGTCGGGGGTGAAGCTCCAGGGCAGGCCGCGGACGTTGGCGTCGAAGCGCACGGTGATCTTGCGGTCGATGACCTGGGTGGGGGCGCGCTCGACCCGGCGTACTGTCCCGTCGAAGCCGGTGGCCTGGCAGAAGGCGCGGTAGAAGGGGACCGCGGCATAGGCCAGTCCGACCATGGAGAACACGCCGCCCGCGCAGATGGCGGCGATCAGGCCGTGGCCCCTGCGCCAATGCGGCTTACGGTCAGAAACCATGGCCGCCGGCCAGCTTGATCATGCTGACGACGAACACCACCAGCACGAAGGCGACCAGCGCGAGGGCTATGCCCAGGCTTCGCATGCGGCGCGCCTTGGCGGCGGCGGGACCTTCGCCGAAGGGGTCCTTGGCGCGGGAGGTGGAGGTGGGCGTCTTCATCGGGTGAACCGCATCAGGCTGTGCTCCACCAACAAGGCGGCGAAGAGGCCGAGCAGGTAGAGGATGGAGAAGGCGAACAGGTCGCGCGCGGCCTTGGCGTCCGGCTTGACGGTATAGAGCACGTCGCCGCCGTGGGTGGAGGCCGGCTGCGCCGTCTCGCCCGCCTTGCTGCGCAGGACCCGGGTGGCGAGCAGCAGGAACATGGCGCCCCCGCCGACAGAGACGACGGCGTAGAGCAGGTGGCCGAGGCCGGTGAACACCGGCGCGATCGCCAGCGGCACGAGCACCAGGCTGTAGGCGAAGATCTGGCGGCGCGTGAAGCGGGCGCCGCGGACCACCGGCATCATGGGCACGCCGGCCTTGGCGTAGTCGCCGCTGGTGTAGAGCGACAGCGCCCAGAAGTGGGGCGGGGTCCACATGAAGATGATCGCGAACAGCAGCCAGGCGTTCAGGGGGACCGTGCCGGTCGCCGCCGCCCAGCCGACCACGGGGGGCAGAGCCCCGGCGGCGCCGCCGATGACGATGTTCTGGGGCGTCGAGCGCTTCAGCCAGACGGTGTAGACCAGGGCGTAGAAGACGATGGTGAAGGCGAGCAGGCCCGCCGCCACGAAGTTCACCGCCAGCCCCATCAGCATGACGGAGAACAGCGCCAGCACCACGCCGAAGCTCGCCGCTTCCGCCCGCCCGATGACGCCGGCGGGCACGGCGCGGCTGCGGGTGCGGCGCATCAGGGCGTCGATGTCGCTGTCATAGGCCATGTTCAGCGCGCCCGAGGCGCCGGCGCCGACCGCGATGCAGAGGATGGCGAGGCAGGCCAGGAAGGGGTGGATGGGCGTGTCGGCGCAGACCAGCCCGGTCGCCGCGGTGAACACCACCAGCGACATCACCCGGGGCTTCAGCAGCGAGAAGTAGTCCCGCGGCGCCGCCGGACTGGCGGTGCGGGGCGCTATGGCCTCGGCCATCGTGTCCTCGAAGGGGGAAAAGAAAAGGCGCGGACCGAGGGCCCGCGCCTTCAAACGCTGAAATGGGGTGGCGATCAAGCGGTCGCCAGGGCGACCGCCCGAACGACCGTCTTAGTGGGCGTCCGCCTCGATGACGGGGAGGTCGTTGAACTGGTGATACGGCGGGGGCGAGGACAGGGTCCACTCCAGCGTCGTGGCGCCGTCGCCCCAGGGGTTCGCCTCGGCCTTCCGCCTACGGATCGCCGACTCCGCCAGCATGACTACGAACACCGCGATGCCGGCGACGGTGATCATGTAGCCGTCGGTCGACACCCGGTTCCAGAAGGCGAAGGCGGTGGGGTAGTCCACGTAGCGCCGCGGCATGCCCTGGGCGCCCAGGAAGTGCATGGGGAAGAACACGATGTTCACGCCCACGAACATCAGCCAGAAGTGGGTGGCGCCCAGGAACTCGTTGTACTTCACGCCCCACATCTTCTCGTACCAGTAGTAGAAGCCGGCGAAGATGGCGAACACGGCGCCCAGGCTCAGCACGTAGTGGAAGTGCGCCACCACGTAGTAGGTGTCCTGGAAGCTGTAGTCGACGCCGGCGTTGGAGAGCACGACGCCGGTGACGCCGCCCACGGTGAACAGGAAGATGAAGCCGATGGCGAACAGCATCGGCGTCTTGAA
>CAXUEN010000323.1:0-2146 GCA_964249945.1 uncultured Caulobacteraceae bacterium
CCTCGGCCAGGGCGGCGGCCATGGTCATGGCGCGAAAGGCCACGGGGAGGGGGGACCGCCGTCCAAGCGCATCATCGTGGGCTATGGGTTCTGGATCTTCCTGCTCAGCGACATCATCCTGTTCTCGGCCTTCTTCGCCTCATATGCGGTGCTGGCCGGCCAGACCGCCGGCGGCCCGGGCGGCAGGCAGCTGTTCGACGTCAGGAACGTCGGGATCGAGACCGGCTTCCTTCTGCTGTCCAGCTTCACCTGCGGGGTGGCCAGCATCGGCGCCGCGGCGCGGAAGTTCTGGCTGTTCCAGGGCGCGATGGCGGTGACCTTCGTGCTCGGCGCCTGCTTCCTGGGCCTGGAGCTGAAGGAGTTCCTAGGCCTCGCCGCCCAGGGGGCGGGGCCGCAGCGCAGCGCCTTCCTCTCCGCCTTCTTCTCCCTGGTGGGCTGCCACGGGCTGCACGTCACCGCGGGCCTGATGTTCATGCTGACCATGATGGCCCAGGTGGTCGCGAAGGGCTTCCGGGCCGATATCCTGCGCCGGATGCTGTGTTTCAGCCTGTTCTGGCACGCGCTCGACATCATCTGGGTGGCCGTCTTCACCGTCGTCTACCTGCTGGGAGTGGTCAGATGAGCGACGCCTCACCCCGTAACATGGAGCGGCAGGCAGAAGGCGGCCAGCACGACATCGCCCCCGGCGACGAACAGCTGGACGGCAGCAATATCCTCGAGGGCGTCAAGGGCTATCTGATCGGGCTGGGCCTGGCTGTCGGCCTGACGCTCTGTTCGTTCCTGCTGCCCGCGAGCGGGCTGATCTATGGTCCGGCGATCCCGGTGGCCCTGATCGTCTTCGCCATCGCTCAGATGGGCGTGCACCTGGTGTTCTTCATTCACATCACCACGGGACCGGACAACACCAACAACATCATGGCCCTGGCCTTCGGGATTCTGATCGTCATGCTGGTGATCGGCGGCTCGCTGTGGATCATGTCCAACCTGAACCACAACATGGTGACCATGACGCAGTCGATGTCTATGCAGCGCTAGGCTGGCTGACCGCCATCCGGTCGCCGGCGCTCAGGCCAGCCCCGCGAGCCGGCTGAACGTGAACAGGCCCAAGCCGACCAGGCCGCCGACCAGCGTGCCGTTGACGCGGATGTACTGCAGGTCCGGCCCGACCTGAAGCTCCAGCCGCTCCACCACGCTGCGGGCGTCCCAGCCTTCCACCACCTGGGCGACGAAGCGGCCGATCTCCTGGCGGCGGGGAGCCACCATGTGGCGGACCAGGGCCCGGGCGGTGGTGTTCAGCGTGCGCTGCAGGCGGACGTCCTCGCTCAGCCAGGCTCCAATGTTGAGCAGCAGCGCCTCGCCCTTCGCCTGAAGCGCGGACGCCTCGCTCAGCCCGCCGGCCTCCAGCTGGCGTCGCATCTCCGACCAGAGGCGGCGCGCGTGCTCGCCGATGCGGGGATCGTCCAGCAGCTGTTGCTTCAGCGCTTCGCCCTGACGCCGCAGGTCGGGATCGTCGGCCAGCCGGGCGATCAGCGTCTCGACGGCGTCGCCGAGCTTCGCCCGCCACGGATGGTCGGGCTGGCGCACGTCGGCCAGCAGCTGGACCAGGCCGCTGGTGATCTTGCGGGCGATGGCCTTGTCGACCCAGCCGGGCAGCCAGCGCCAGGACTGGCCCTGCACCTTTTCCAGGATCACCTCCTGGTGCGCCGCCAGATAGTCGCCGAGCAGGTCGGCCGCCCGTTCAACCACGGGCTGGGCGCGTCCCTCGTTCCAGAGTGCGGCCAGCAGGGTTGAGGCCGTGGGCGCGGCGGGCAGCGACCGGGCGGCGGCTAGGGCGGCCGAGCCCACCAGCTCCTCCAGCGCGCCGGCCGGGACGGCCCGGATCAGCTCCGGAACGTAGCGTACCAAGCGGGACGCCAGCCGCCGGGCGTTCCGCGGCTGGCGGAGCCAGGCCCCGCCCCAGGCGGCGAATTCCAGATCGCGCAGCTTGGCGTCGAGGACCTGGGGATCGAGGAAGTTGTCGACGATGAACCGGCCGAGCGCTGAGCCGATCCGGTCCTTGCTGCGTGGGATGATGGCGGTGTGGGGTATGGGCAGGCCGAAGGGGCGGCGGAACAGGGCCGTCACCGCGAACCAGTCGGCGCAGGCG
>CAXUEN010000323.1:2156-3355 GCA_964249945.1 uncultured Caulobacteraceae bacterium
GCGAAGGCGCGCACATAGGGCGCCGCCGCCCACCGCTGCAGCACCAGGCTAGTCCCCAGGAAGACCAGGGTCATGGCGATCAGCAGGCCTGTCGCCAGGGCCTGCATACGGCGCAGCCGCCGCAGAGGTCGGGAGCGAGCGTCCCCTGGAACGCCCGCGCCCTCGCCGGCCTGGAGCATCCGGGCCGCGCTATCGCCCAAGGTCCCGATGCGAGGCGGAGCTCCCGCCGCGCCGGCTTAAGACGGTCATCCTAGTCGGGCGCGATCAGGGATGCGCACCGGCCTGCATCGCCCGCTGCTCGCGATCGGAGATGCCGTTGCCGTTGCTGTCGACGCCGCTGCAGGCCGCGCCGTTGGGTCCCGGGTTGGCGCAGTGGCCGCCATGGCTATGCATCATGCGATGGTGGTGATGATGATGCATCATCATCGCGCCCGCCGCTGCGCCGCCAGCCGCCGCGCCGCCTGCCGCCATGCCGCCGCCCGACATTCCCGAGGTGTCCGCCCCGCCGGTGGACCCCGATCCCTGCGGTCCCGCCGACATCCCGGTTCCGCCGCCGGCTTCGGTGACGTTGCCCTTGAAGTCCATGGCCACGTTGACCTGGGAGCCGTTGCGGGTCGCCGTCCCGCGCCACACGCCGTCCTGGCCCTTGCTGAGGCCGGAGACGTCGCCATAGCCGGAGTTCACGATGTGCTGGCGGGCCTGCCCTTGGGTGAAGGAGTTGGCCCCCGGCTTGGCGGACCCGTCGTTCACCGTGTGCATGGCCTTCAGCGGAGCGTTGCCCTTGGCCTCAGGGCCGCCGACGGGCGGGCTCTGGGCGTAGGCCGCAGAGCAGACGCCCAGCGACAGGGCGAGGGCGGAGGCGAGTAAGGTCGTGTTCATGGTCATGTCCTCCAAGCTCAAAGACGGGTGTAGCGCTGGCGTTCGACCAGCACCTGGTCGGCCGTGTAGGGCGGCGCCTTTTCGTCGAAGCGCGACCAGCCCTCGGTGACGTACGCCTGGCGACGGCCCTGCAGGTTCACCGCTCGGCCGCCGGTGAGCAGGCTGTTGGCGGTGGGGGCCAGCGCGTCGTCGACCTTGGCGGTCACCAGCGTACCGCCGCGGCGCACGCCCTCGGCATAGGCGTTGGCGTCGTCCTCGGGCACGCCCGCATGGGTCAGGGCGCCGACCAGGCCGCCGGCCGCGCCGCCGACCACCGCGCC
>CAXUEN010000324.1:0-3342 GCA_964249945.1 uncultured Caulobacteraceae bacterium
ACCGAGTTCACGCCGCCGGACCTCGCCGACGCCATAAAAGCGGAGGCGCTGCAGACGCCCGCCGCCCAGGCCAAGTTGAAGGCCGCCATCCTGGGCTTTGCCCGCGCCCAGCGCGGCCAGCGGCTGCACCCGTCGGACTTCCTGGCGGAGTGGTCGGTGCGTCCGGCGCCCTACGATCCGGCGCCCGAGTTAGACGCCGCCCTGGCGTCCGACAGCCTGAAGCCATGGCTGGACAGCCTGCCGCCGCGCTACCAGGGCTATCAGGCGCTGCGCAAGAGCCTGGCGACCTACCGCACCATCGCCACGGCGCATGGCTGGGGCGCCGTGCCGGAGGCGGACACGCCCCTGACCGTGGGCATGAGCGATCCCCGCGTCGCCGCGCTACGCGCCCGCCTCGCGGCGGAGGACGGCGCGGTGGAGGCGGCGCCCGCCCAGCCGGACGTCTACGACCCGGCGCTGCAGGCCGCCGTACAGCGTTTCCAGGCTCGCACCGGGCTGAAGGCCGACGGGGAGGTGGGGCCGCCGACGCTTGCGGTGCTGAACCTGCCGGTGGGCCAGCGCATCCTGCAGATCGAGGCCAACATGGAGCGCTGGCGCTGGCTGCCGCGCCAGCTGCCAGACACCCGCATCCAGGTGAACATCGCCGCAGCCGTCCTCGCCGCCTATCGCGACGGCGAGCCGGTGATGGCCATGAAGGCGGTGGCCGGGCGGCCCGAAGACCAGACGCCCATGCTGCACTCCAACATCTCCGACATCGTGCTGAACCCGCCATGGCACGTGCCCGACACCATCGCCAAGAAGGAGATCTGGCCCAAGGCGCACGCGGACCACGGCTATCTGGCCAGAAACCAGTACCACGTGGTCGACGGCCGGCTGATCCAGAAGGCCGGGCCGAAGAGCGCGCTTGGGCGGTTCAAGTTCAACTTCCCTAACAGCTTCGACGTCTACCTGCACGACACCCCGGCGCAGGCCGCCTTCGGGCGCACCAGCCGCCTGGCCAGCCACGGCTGCGTGAGGCTGGAGCAGCCCAAGGCCCTGGCGACCCTGCTGCTGGAAGGCGACGGGAGCTGGACGCCGCAGCGGATCGACACCACCATCGCCAGCGACGACACCGTGCGCGTTCCCCTGTCCCAGACCGTGCCGGTCTACATCCTGTATTGGACCGCGTTCGTGGACAATTCGGGCCAGACCCAGTTCCGCGCCGACGCCTATGACTGGGACCATAAGTTGATGGACCGGCTGAACGCGGCGAAAGGCCGCGATTCAGACGCCGTAAACCTCACCACTTAACCGAGCTGCAACTCACCTCGTGGGACAACGTGTCCTGTCGGCGACCGTGGCCGAACGTAGTTAACGGACACGCCTAACCGCGTGAGGGTGAGTAGTGTACGCTAGACGCGATCTGTTCAAGCTGGGCCTGTCGGGCGCCGCCATGGCCGCTGGCGCGACGCTCCTGCCGGGGCTCGGCAAAGCGCAGGGCTATTTCGGGGCCCAGGGTTACTGGGGGGCTCCGGGCGGCTACGGCCCGCGCGAGGTCGCGGTGCACAACCTGCATACCGGCGAATCGATCTCCGCCATCTACTTCGACCGCGGCCAGTACGTGCCCGATGCGCTCAGCGCCATGAACCACGTCATGCGCGACTTCCGCACCGGCGAAATCCACGAGATGCAGCCCCAGCTTTTCGATCTCTGGCACACGGTCCGCGACGTGACCGAGAGCCGCCAGCCGTTCCAGATCATCTCCGGCTACCGCTCGCCCCAGACCAACGCCATGCTGCACGAAGTCAGCAACGGCGTGGCGCAGAACAGCTACCACATGAAGGGCATGGCCTCGGACATCCGGCTCGAGGACGTGGACCTCGCCCAGCTGCACCGGGCCGCCCTGGCCATCGGCAGGGGCGGCGTAGGCTACTACCCATCCTCCAACTTCGTGCACGTGGACGTCGGCCCCGTTCGCCACTGGGGCTGAACTTCGACCGCTTCTTACCCGTTCGAAGCCAGCATTTCGTCGCGGTCAGACCTCAGGAGACAGGCTCCGCTCGTCCGAACCCGTCGCCGGTATCCTCCTCGTCGTCCGCATCCACTCCGGCCGCCTGCTCCTGCGAGCCCAACCCGTCGCCGGGGTCGCGCTGGCGCTGCAGGTCCTTCTCGCCCATTCCCAACCCCTGCTCGCGGCCGCGATCGACCTCCACGGTGGTGGGATCGTAGGTCTCGTCAGTCTGCTCGGCCATAGCTCAGGCCTCCTTGTCTTCGACGCGGCGGGCGCCGTTGCGGGCGTTCTCCGCGCGCTCGTGCTCGACGCTGACGTCCTCGCCCAGAATGGGCCCCATGCCTTCGGCGTTGTCCGGACGGGTGACGGGCCCGTCGAACATCTCCTCGAGAGCGTTCTTGCGGGGGGTGGGGTTCGGATCGGCCATGCGGCGCTCCTGATGCGACTTGCATACTCCAAGTCCTAATCCCCCGCCCGCCTCCACCGTTCCCGCAGGCGCCCATGCGGACGGACTGACAGCGTGGGCGGAATCCGCTAACCGGACGCGATGCAAGCCATCGCCGCTCAGAAGCCCATGGCCGACCTCGCCCGCGAATACGGGCTGAAGGTCGAGGAATACCAGCTGATCCTGACGCGGCTGGGGCGCGAGCCCAACGCGGTGGAGCTCGGCGTCTTCTCGGTGATGTGGAGCGAGCACTGCTCCTACAAATCCTCCCGCCTGCACCTGAAGAGCCTGCCCACCACCGGCCCCCGGGTGATCTGCGGCCCGGGCGAGAACGCGGGCGTGGTCGACATCGGTGATGGGCAGGCCTGCATTTTCAAGATGGAGAGCCACAACCATCCGAGCTTTATCGAGCCCTACCAGGGCGCCGCCACAGGCGTCGGCGGCATCATGCGCGACGTCTTCACCATGGGCGCGCGGCCGGTCGCCCTACTGAACGCGCTCCGTTTTGGAAGCCCCGAACACCCGAAGACCCGGCGGCTGGTGGCGGGCGTGGTGGCCGGCATCGGCGGCTACGGCAACTGCGTGGGAGTCCCGACGGTGGGCGGCGAGACCAACTTCGACCCGGGCTACGACGGCAACATCCTGGTCAACGCCATGTGCGTGGGCGTGGCCGACGCGGACAAGATCTTCTACTCCGCCGCACCTTCGGCCGGGCTGCCGGTGGTCTATTTCGGCTCCAAGACCGGGCGGGACGGCATCCACGGGGCCACCATGGCATCCGCGGAGTTCGACGAGGACAGCGAGGCCAAGCGCCCCACCGTCCAGGTCGGCGACCCCTTCGCCGAGAAACTGCTGATCGAGGCGACGCTTGAGCTGATGGCCACAGGCGCGGTGGCCGCCATCCAGG
>CAXUEN010000325.1:0-3318 GCA_964249945.1 uncultured Caulobacteraceae bacterium
GTCTCTCACGTCCCCCCGGTGGACGGTGCTACATCCCAGCCCTGGGGCGTCGCCACAAGCCCGGCCGCCGTTCCGAGGAGACCACGGGAGATGGGGGAGGCCGGACGATCGCAGGCCGGCGCGCCCGTGGCTGCGCCCGATGGGCCGAGGCTCGAGAAGCCGGCGGGGCTGTCGGTCTGCCTGTTCTGCGGCTCGTCCGACGCCGCCGCGCCCGCCTTCCTGCAGGCGGCGGCGGAGTTCGGCCGCATCCTGGCGCGCCAGGGCGTCCGGCTGGTCTATGGCGGCGGCGGTGTCGGGCTGATGGGGGCTGCGGCGAAGGCGGCGCTGCAGGGCGGCGGCGAAGTGCTGGGGGTGATCCCCGACTTCCTGCGCACCGAGGAGGTGATCTACGACGCCGCGCCGACCGTGACCGTCGCCAGCATGCACGCGCGCAAGCGCCTCATGTTCGAGCAGTCCGACGCCTTCGCCGTCTTCCCCGGCGGGATCGGCACGCTGGAGGAGGTGGTGGAGCTGCTGTCCTGGCGACGGCTGAACCTGCACCGCAAGCCCATCGTCTTCCTGGACCAGGAAGGCTTCTGGCGGCCCTTCTTCGCCCTGGTGCGCCACACCGTCGAGACCCGCCTGTCGCCCGGTTGGGCGATGGAGACGTGGCGCTCGGCGGACCATGTCGACGACGTGCTGCCCGCCATTCGGCAGATGCTCGCCGAGGGCCAGGGCGACGGACTCGAGATGCAGGTGGGACGGCGGTTTTGACGCCGGATGCGCCTCAGGGCAGGCGCGAGAAGCCCCGGGCGGTCCGGATCGCCGCCGCCTTGGCGATGGCGGCCGGCGCGCAGGCCTTCCAGTAGTCGCCGTCCGCGCCTTGCGCCGCCCGCCGCCGCTTGGCCGCGTGGGCCAGCATGCGCGCATGGTCGGATCGCGATGCGCCAATGCAGGGCCGGCGCGGCTCGGTCCTGCTGAGCAGGGCGCCGATGGGTGAGATGGAAGATGCGGCCGTGCGGGCCGGCGTCCAGTGCAGCATGGGAAGGTCCCCGCGGCGGCCACCCGCTGATTCGCAGCAGTGGCGGTCGGAGCCGGATGCGCGTTTCTGCGATCCCTAACGCTTGGTAAACGCACGGAGGCTATCCACGTTCCCGGTCCGCACGCAAGTCGTCAGCCACGGCCCGGAGGCTGCACGGACCCAAATCATGCAGCTCAGCTTGTTTCGGCCGCCTTCGTGGACACATGTGTGTGCGGGATGGAGCGAGGTTTGGTGGCGCAGGCGAGGTTATGCCGCACTGGTGTGTCTGCATTGCAAAGATTACCTCTCGCGCCTTGGTGACGGGCAAGGGATCGGCCTGACGTGTTCACGCTCTTCGGCCCGGCCCTGCTGATCCTTGCCCTCGCCGGCGGCGCCTTCGCCGTCGTCTCCGCTCGGCTCGCCTTCGCCCATGTCACCGCGCCCCGCCGGGGCCTCCCGGCCGCGCTCGCCCCCGCCGTCACCATCCTGAAGCCGCTGCATGGCGCCGAGAACGGCCTGCGGGAGAACCTGGAGAGTTTCTGCACCCAGGACTACGCCGGCCCTATGCAGATCGTGTTCGGCGTGCACGACGCAGCCGACGGGGCCATTCCGGTGGTCCGCGCCCTCCAGCGGGCGTATCCGCACCTGGATATCGGCCTGGTGGTGGACAGCCGTCTCTATGGCGAGAACCGCAAGGTCTCCAACCTGGTCAACATGGCGTCCGCGGTCTCCAACGAGATCATAGTCATGTCCGACAGCGACATCCGGGTGGAGCGCGACTACCTGGACCTCGTGGTGGAGCGGCTGCAACGCCCAGGGGTGGGTTTCGTCACCTGCCTCTATACGGGGGAGGCGTGCGGCGGCGTGTGGGCGGACATGTCGGCGCTGGGCGTCAACTACCAGTTCCTGCCCAACGTGGTCATGGGCCTTCGGCTCGACATGGCCGAGCCCTGCTTCGGCGCCACCGTCGCCTTCAAGCGTCACGTGCTGGCCGAGATCGGCGGCTTCGAGGTCCTGACCAACCAGCTGGCCGACGACTATGACCTGGGCCGCGCCATCCGGGCGGTGGGCTATACGGGCGAGGTCGCAGCGACCCCTGTGGTGCACAGCTGCGCCGAGACCAGCCTGGCCGAGCTGTGGCGCCACGAGATGCGCTGGTCGCGCACCATCCGCATGATCGATCCCGCCGGCTTCTTCGGCCACGGCTTCACCTACGCCACGGCCTGGGCGTTGCTGGGATGTCTCTGTTGCGGTTTCAGTACGGTTGCGGTTGCCGCCCTGCTGGCGGTTCTGGCCGCGCGCCTCTATGTGGTGCATTGCGTGGACGCGGCGACGGGCGCCCGCGCGCGGATCCTGTGGCTCCTGCCGGTCCGCGACCTCTTCTCCTTCGCGGTGTTCGTGTGCGCGTCCTTCGGTAAGACGGTGGTCTGGCGAGGCCGTCACTACAATGTGGATCAGGCCGGCGCCCTAAGCCCGGCGGTTTCGAGCCCTGCCGAATGGGCCCCCGCCCAGGAGTTCTCCCATGCTTCGCACCCTGTTCATGCAGGCGCCTTCCTTCGACGGCTTCGACGGGGGAGCGGGGTCGCGCTATCAGGCCAAGCGCGAAATCAAATCCTTCTGGTATCCGACCTGGCTCGCCCAGCCGGCGGCTTTGGTCGAGACCAGCCGGCTGATCGACGCCCCGCCGCATAAGACCTCGCTGGCCGAGGTCCTCCCCCTCGCCAGGCAATACGACCTGCTGGTCCTCCACACCTCCGTCCCGTCCTTCACGTCGGACGTGAAGGTGGCCGAGGCCATGAAGGCGCAGAACCCTGACCTTAAGGTCGGCATGATCGGCGCCAAGGTGGCCGTGGACGCCGACGGCAGCCTTCGCACCGCCGAGGTCATCGACTTCGTGGCCAGGAACGAGTTCGACTTCACCATCAAGGAGGTGGCCGACGGCAACAGCTGGTCCACCATCAAGGGCCTGAGCTACCGCACCGAGGCCGGCGCCATCGTGCACAACGAGGACCGGGCGATCCTGCATGACATGGACAGCCTGCCCTGGGTCACGCCCATCTACCAGCGTGACCTGAAGATCGAGAACTACTTCATCGGCTACCTGAAGCACCCCTACATCTCGATCTACAGCGGGCGCGGCTGCAAGAGTCGCTGCACCTTCTGCCTGTGGCCCCAGACGGTGGGCGGTCACGTCTATCGCACGCGCTCGGTCGAGAACGTGGTCGAGGAGATCGCCTGGTCCAAGAAGGCCTTCCCCCAGGTAAAGGAGTTCTTCTTCGACGACGACACCTTCACCGACGACCTGCCCCGCGCCGAAG
>CAXUEN010000326.1:0-3314 GCA_964249945.1 uncultured Caulobacteraceae bacterium
GTCCCAGACCCTCGCCTAAGGTCCCTGGAAGGAGACCCGCCATGTACAACGCCATCTTCTTCGGAACCATCGATGTCACCGCCCTGGTGCTGACGGCCTTCGTGCTCTTCTTCTTCGGACTGATCATCTACCTGCGCCGGGAGGATCGGCGCGAGGGATACCCCATCGAGGACGACGTGACCGGCCGGGCCGAACCCGCCCAGGGCTTCATCTTCGTCGCCCAGCCCAAGACCTTCCGCCTGCCCCACGGCGGCGGGACCGTCTCCAAGCCGGACGGCAGCCGCGACAGCGACGACCTCGCCGCCACCCGCCGCTCGCGCGTCTCGGGCACTCCGCTCCAACCCACCGGCGATCCGATGCTGTCGGGTGTCGGCCCTGGCGCCTACGCGAAGCGGGCCCGCACCCCCGATCTGACCGATCATGGGCAGCTGAAGATCAGCCCGTTGCGCCAGTCCACCGATTTTTGGGTCGACGGGCGTGACCGCGATCCACGCGGCATGACCGTGCTGGGCGCCGACCGCCGGCCCGCGGGCGTTGTCTCCGACATCTGGATCGACCGCGGCGAGATCATGATCCGCTACCTGGAGGTCGAGCTGCCGGCGGCCGGGCTGGCGGTGGTGGGCTCGGTCGGCCGCCGGGTCCTGCTGCCGATGACCATGGCGGTGATCTCAGGAAGCTCGCGGACCGTGAAGGTGGACGCCATCCTCGCCGACCAGTTCGCGAACGTTCCCGCCCTGGCGGACCCTGACATCGTCACCCGCGACGAGGAGGAGCGCATCTGCGCCTACTACGGCGGCGGCTATCTCTACGCCACCGCGGCCCGCTCGGAGCCCTGGCTGTGAGGGAGCACGACTTCGAGCCCGTCCGCGGCCTGCCGGGCGACCTCCCCGAGGGCGAGGCCATGCTCTGGCAGGGCGCGCCCCGCTGGACGCGCCTGGCCTGCCAAGCTTTCCACATCCGCGCCGTCAGCGCCTACTTCGCCTTGATGCTGGCTTGGCGCGCGGCGAGCGCCATCAGGAACGGCGTCGAGCCCGGGGCGGCAGTGCGGGCCACGCTGATGGTGGCGCCGATCGCGGTGGCGGCGGTGGGCCTGCTGGCCCTGCTGGCTTGGCTGAGCGCACGGACCACCGTCTACACCATCACCAGCCGGCGGATCGTGCTCCGCTACGGCGTCGCCCTGACCAAGGCGATCAACCTGCCCTTCGCCGTCATCGAGAGCGGTGCGCTGAACGCCTTTGCGGACGGGTCGGGCGATCTGGCGGTGAGCCTGAAGGCGCCCAACAAGCTCGCCTTCCTCCAGCTCTGGCCGCACGCGCGTCCCTGGAGGGCAGCTGCGCCCCAACCGACGCTCCGCGCCCTTCAGAACGCGGCGGCGGTGGCGCGGGTGCTGGCCTCGGCGATGAACGCCCGGGTGGGGGTGGAGCTGTCGCCTCTGGCGGCCGACCGCCTCGTCCCGGCCACGGCGTCGCTCGGCCATCCCGAAGTCGCGACAGCGTGAGGAGCCTTCCATGAGCGCCATCGACCACGAACCCTTCCCCCGGGGCGCCCTGGTGGCGACTGCGGCCCTGCTCTGCGTCTCGCTGGCGGGGACGGCGGCGGTGCGGCTCGCCCGCGTCTCCGGCCCCATGGCGCCCGTCTCGGCGCCGGCCGCGGTGGCGGCGATCGACCTGCGCTTCGCCGATGCGCCGGACGGCTCGATCAAGGTCAGCGACGCGCGTTCGGGGGCCCAGGTGTCGACCTTGGCGCCGGGCGTCGGCGGCTTCGTGCGCGGGGTGATGCGCGGGATGGCCCGCGACCGCCTCGCCCGCCACATCGGCGAGAGGCCGCCCTTCCGCCTCAGCCGCGACGGCGCCGGCCAGCTCTGGCTGCAGGACACCGCCACCGGGCGGCTGATCGACCTGGAGGCCTTCGGCGCCGGCAACCGGGCGTCCTTCGCCGCCTTCCTGCCGAGCCGGGAGGCGCGGACGTGATCCCCTTCCTGTCGCGCCGCTCGGTGGTCACCCCCTGCACCATCGAGATCGAGCACTCCGAGCAGAGCCTCCACGCCCACGTGGCGCTGGACGGCGAGCCGGAGTTGCAGCCCGGCGACCGGGTGCGCGTCCACGGCGAGCCGATCCGCGTGCGCTTCGGCGACAAGCTTATCCTGCGCCGCCAGGCCACGGTCGAGCGCGCCGGCTGGCTGGAGCGCCAGTGGACGCGGCTCGCCTCGGGCTTGGAGCTGTCCGAACTCTACGAAGTGAGCTTCACGCCCGGGAGGGCGCCATGACCGACGCCACCCTCGACCTCGCCTTCGACGCTCGCCCGACCGCCCCGACCAAGGCGCGGCGGCCCGCCAGCGAGACCACGCGCATGGCGCAGGAGGACACCGTCCTCAGCCCGCGCTTCTACACCACCGACTTCGCGGCCATGGACCGCATCGACGTCACTCCCGTCCGCGCCGAGTGGGACGCCCTGCTGGCCGAGATGGCGGCCGACCCCAACCGCGACCACTTCAAGCGCGCGGAGGCCTTCGAGAACACCCTGGAGCAGCTGGCGCCCGAGCTTCGGCGCGAGTTCGTGGACTTCCTGGTCAGCTCGCTGACGGCGGAATTCTCCGGGTGCGTGCTCTATGCCGAGATCGTCAAGCGGGTGCAGAACCCCGACATCAAGGCCCTGTTCAAATACATGAGCCGCGACGAGGCCCGCCATGCCGGCTTCATCAACGAATGCCTGAAGGACTACGACATCGGCGTCGACCTCAGCTTCCTCACCAAGGTGAAGAAGTACACCTTCTTCAAGCCTAAGTTCATCTTCTATGCCGTCTACCTGTCGGAGAAGATCGGCTACGCCCGCTACATCACCATCTTCCGCCACCTGCAGCGTAACCCTGAGCTGCGCTTCCACCCGATCTTCAGGTGGTTCGACCAGTGGTGCAACGACGAGTTCCGCCACGGAGAGGCGTTCGCCCTGCTGATGCGCGCCGACCCCAAGCTGCTCACCGGCGCGAACCGGCTGTGGATCAAGTTCTTCCTGCTATCGGTCTATGTGACGATGTACGTGCGCGACCATGCCCGGCCGGCCTTCCATGCGGCGCTGGGACTCGACCCCAACGACTACGACTACAAGGTCTATCGCTGCTGCTCGGAGATCTCGCGCCAGGTCTTCCCGCTGGTGCTCGACATCGACGCCCCGGCCTTCCGCGAGGGCTTCGACCGGATGGCGAAGATCACCGCCGCCATGGCCTCGGCCAAGGCGCAAGGGGGGCTCGGCGGCGGGCTGAAGCGGGCCGGGCTGACGCTGCAGGCGGGGGTCACCTTCGCCCGGCTGTTCTTCAT
>CAXUEN010000327.1:0-3309 GCA_964249945.1 uncultured Caulobacteraceae bacterium
GCCCTGGTCAAGGACGCCACGGACGCCACCTTCATGGCCGACGTCATCGAGGCCTCGCGCCAGGGGCCGGTGATCGTGGACTTCTGGGCGCCCTGGTGCGGCCCCTGCAAGCAGCTCGGCCCCTCGCTGGAGAAGCATGTCCGCGCCGCCAAGGGCGCGGTGACCATGGTCAAGGTCAACATCGACGAGAACCCGCGCATCGCCCAGCAGCTGCGGGTGCAGTCCATCCCCACCGTCTACGCCTTCGACAACGGCCAGCCGGTGGACGGCTTCCAGGGCGCCCTGCCCGACAGCCAGGTCAAGGCCTTCGTGGAGCGGCTGGGCGGCCCGGCCGGCCCGTCGGACGTCGACGCCCTGCTCGACATGGCGCGCGAGAGCCTGGATGCGAGCGACGTGGGCGGCGCTGCCCAGGCCTATGCGGGCGTGCTGCAGGCCGAGCCCGAGAACGTGAAGGCGATTGCGGGCCTGGCCCGCTGCTATCTGACCGGCGGCGATCTCGAACGCGCGCGCGAAGTGGCGGCCATGGCCCCGGCCGACGCCAAGGATGCCGACCTCGCCAGCGTCCGCGCCGCCCTGGCGCTCGCCGACAGCGCGGCGGGCTCCACCGAGGAATCCCGGGCGTTCGAGCAGCGCCTGACCGCCGATCCAGGCGACCACGAGGCGCGCTTCGAACTGGCCAAGCTGCTGGCCGGCCAGGGGCGCTTCGACCAGGCCGCCGACCACCTGCTGACCATCCTGGAGCATGACCGCATGTGGAACGAGGAGGCGGCGAGGAAGCAGTTGCTCACCGTGTTCGAGGCGGCCGGGCCGACCTCCGAAGTGGCGCGCTCCGGCCGCAAGCGGCTCTCCTCTATCCTGTTTTCGTGAGGGTGGAGGCGATGGCCAGCTATCGCCACGCATCCGACCTGCCCCAGCTGATCCCCATCTTTCCGCTGGACGGGGCCCTGCTGCTGCCGCGCGGGCAGCTGCCGCTGAACATCTTCGAGCCGCGCTATTTGAACATGATCGACGACGCCATGGCGGGCGAGCGGATCATCGGCATGATCCAGACCCGCAGCGGCGGGGCGCGTGACAACCCGGCTCTGGCGGCGGTGGGCTGCGCCGGCCGGATAACCAGCTACGCCGAGACCTCAGACGGCCGCTACCTGCTGACGCTCACCGGCGTTTGCCGCTTTCGCCTGGTGGCCGAGCCTGCGACCCAGACGCCCTATCGCCAGGTGCGTGCGGCCTTCGCCGGCTACGAGATCGACCTGGACGGCGAAGGCGACGACGCCGAGTTCGAGCCCGGCCGGCCCGAACTGCTGGCCGGCCTGAAAGCCTATCTGGACGGCCGCGGGCTGGAACTCGACTGGACGCAGGCCGAGGAGGCGCCCATGGAGGCGCTGATCAACAGCCTGTCCATGGCCCTGCCGTTCGAGCCGCCCGAGAAGCAGGCCCTGCTGGAGGCCCTGTCGGTGGAGCAGCGTCGCCAAGCTCTGGTCGCCCTGCTGCAGATGGGGGCCGCGGCGCCCGGCGGGGGCGACGACGGCGACGCCCCGCCTATGCAATGAGGATGTCCCGATGAGCGCCGCCCAGAAGACCCCCGAGATCGATCCCCGCCTGCTGGAGGTGCTGGTCTGCCCGGTGACCCACACGCCGCTGGACTACGACCGCGTGGCCCGAGAGCTTATCAGCCGCGCCGCCGGCCTCGCCTATCCGATCCGCGATGGCGTGCCCGTCATGCTGCCGGAGGAGGCGAGGGTGCTGGGCGCCTGACCTCCGCCCGCGTCACGGGCGGGATCCCTCCCGGCGTGGTCCAGGATCGCCCCGGACCGGATGACAGCGGGTTGACCCCCGAAGCCTCTCACCCGGAACGCCGCGGCGTTCGACGGCTGCTGCGCCTGCTCTGGCCGCGGCTGATGAAGAAGTGGCTGCCGCGGTCGCTGTTCGGCCGCTCGCTGCTCATCGTGGTGCTGCCCATCGCCCTGATGCAGGGCGCGGTGGTCTGGGGCTTCTTCGAAGCGCACCTGAACGCGGTGGGCGAACAGCTTTGCGCCGGGCTGGCCGGCGACATCGCCGCCGACGTGGAGGACTACGAGGCGGCCCCCCTCCCCGCCACCCTGGTCCGCATCGCCGCCCGGGCGGAGCGGCTGCAGGCCTTGTCCATCACCCTGCAGCCCGGGGCCCGGCTGCCCAACTACCGCCGCCGCACGCTCATCCCCCACGACGACACCATCCTGGACCGAGCCATCGACAACGCCCTTGACGAGGGCTTCTGGGTCGACACCACCCGCTACCCCGCCTACGTCGACATCCGGGTCAACGCGCCCGGCGGCGTGCTCCGCATCATTGCGCCCCGCGACCGCGTCTACGCCGCCCGGGGTCCCGCCTTCGTGACCGAGCTGATCATCGCCACCCTGGTCCTGACCGGGGTGGCGGTCATCTTCATCCGCAACCAGGTGCGCTCCATCGAGCGGCTGGCGGCGGCGGCGGAGGCCTTCGGCAAGGGCGAGGATGCGCCGCGCTTCCATCCCCACGGCGCGCGCGAGGTGCGCGAAGCCGGCCACGCCTTCCTGGACATGCGCCAGCGCATCCAGCGCCATATCGAGCAGCGCACCACCCTGCTCGCCGCCGTCAGCCACGACCTGCGCACGCCCCTCACCCGGCTGAAGCTGGAGGTGGCCCTGGCCGAGCCCAGCCCCAGGATCGAGGCCATCCGCCGCGACCTCGCCGACATGGAGCACATGGTCGAGGAATATCTCGACTTCGCCCGCGGCGAAGGGGGCGAGGCCGCGGCGGACATCGCCCTGGACGCCCTGCTGGCCGAGGTGGTCGACGCCGCCCGCCGTTCAGGCGCGACGCTCGAGCTCGAGCCAGCCCCCGGGCTGTATGCGCGCCTGCGCCCCAACGCCGTCAAGCGCGCCCTGTCCAACCTGGTGATGAACGCCGCCGCCCACGGGGCTGGGCGGGTGCGGCTGGGCGTGACCCCCTATGCCTCGGGAGTCGAGCTTGTGGTGGACGACGATGGCCCGGGCATCTCGCCGGACCAGTATGCCGAGGCGTTCAAGCCCTTCGCCCGCCTGGACGCTTCGCGGCGCAACGTAAAGGGCGTGGGGCTGGGCCTCGCCATCGCCCGCGACGTGGCCCGCGCCCACGGCGGGGACGTCACCCTGGACCGTAGTCCGCTCGGCGGTCTGCGCGCACTCATGCGCCTTCCCGGATAGGCCTGCCCGGAACGGCTGGGCGCCTCGCGCCGTTGGCGACCTGTCGAGCGGCGCGCAGGGTGGTGATGGCGAGGACGACTGCCCGGCCGCCGGCCCCATTTGGACC
>CAXUEN010000328.1:0-3307 GCA_964249945.1 uncultured Caulobacteraceae bacterium
CTCATGGACCGCGTGCCCATCCCCGTCAAGGAGGCCGTGGACGACCCCACCGCCGACCCCGCCGTGCTGCCGACCTATGTGCTCGGCCGCGCCGCGCGCGAGGCGGGGCTGAAGGTGGTGCTGAGCGGGGAAGGCGCCGACGAGCTGTTCGGCGGCTATGCCCGCTATCGCCGCGCCACCCTCCCCGTCCTCGGCGGGCGCGACGGCGGCAAGAGCGGGGTGTTCGACGGCATTCCCGCCCTGGCGCGCGCGTTCGACGGCTGGTCATTGCCGTTCGACGCGATCGCCAAGGCCGCGCCCGGGCGCACCCGGCTAGACCGGCTGCAGGCGCTGGACTGCGAGGAGCGGCTGCCCAATAGCCTGCTGGTCAAGCTCGACCGCTGCCTGATGGCGGCCAGTGTGGAGGGCCGCACGCCCTTCCTGGACCGGGAGGTGGCCGGTTTCGCCGCCACCCTGCCCGACCGCCTGCGCGCCACGCCCCGCCACGGCAAGGTGCTGCTCCGCCACTGGCTGGCGCGCCATGCGCCGGAGACCCGGCCCTTCGCCCGCAAGCGCGGCTTCAACCCGCCCGTGGGCCGCTGGATGCACGAACGGCGCGAGGCGCTGGCGGCGCTGGTGGCGGCGGAGCCCGGCGTCGCCGCCTTCGCCGACCCCGCCACCGTAACGCAGGTGTTTGAAACCGCCGGCAAGGCGTCCCAGCCGGCCTGGAGCCTGCTCTACTACGCCCTGTGGCACGCGACCCGGGTCATGGGCAGGCGCGCCGAAGGAGACATCGCCGAGGTCCTGGGCGCCTAGGCTAGCTCCGGAACAGCGACAGGATCGACAGGGGCGACTGGTTGGCGATGGCGGAGGGCTGGGCGGCGACCTGCAGGGCCATCAGCCGTACACTGTCGCCGCCGTCGGCATCCGGGGAGGCCAGCTCGGGCGAGGCCAGGGCCTGGCCCAGGGTCTGGACGAAGTCGGCATGGGCGCCGATCTGGTCGGCCTGGGTCTGCAGGGTGGAGAGGCCAACGCCCGCGGCGCCGATCGCCCCACCCAGGTCGGCCAAGGCCGAGGCGGCGCCCTGCGGCGTGGCGACCGTGGCGTCCGCCGACAGGCCGAGGGTCGAGCCGCCGAGCGTCAGGTCCACCGGCGTCAGGCTGGCCGTCGCTCCGTCGCCGAGCGCGACCTTCAGCCCGGCCGCCGCGATGTTTGCCGCGGCTACCTCGGCATGGTGCGGATCGAAGATCTCCGGGTCCGGATGGAAGCGGACCTGCGTGCCCCGCCCGGTCGGCGTCGGAGGCCGACGGCTCGACCGCCTGGCCCGCCACGTCGCGCATCTGCTGCAGCAGGTCCATGACGGTCTGGCCCGCGGCGCCGGCAGCGTCGGCCAGGGAGAGCGCCTGGGCCGCCCCGTCGGCCGTCGCGGACGATCCCTGGATACCCGAGGCGGCGCTGGCCGAGACGCCGGGGCTCGCCGGGGCCGCAGGGCTCGGTGCCGCCTGGCTCGAGGCGGGCTTGGAGGAGGTCTGGAAGGAAAGCGCCTGGAGGATGGCGAGTGCGCCGGGGGCGCTGGTGACGCTCAGGCTCATGGCGGCTCCTTCTCGTTCGCCTGGTCGCAGCCGCGGCCTCGCCGCGTTCCGCAGCGCGGGCCCGGCGACGGACAGCTGGACCCGTGAGCGGGTCTAACGCCGAAAGGTGAGCGGAGCGTTAACCTTAACCGGGCGCCAAGCGGCCTCAGATGGAGGTGGAGAGCAGCGCGCCCGCCGCGTAGCCGGGGGCGTGCTTCAGCTCCTCGGCCCGCTCGCGCGGGAGCTCCACCAGCACCCGCCCGGTGGCGACGTCCACCAGGCGGTAGATGAACACGCCCGATCCGTCCTGGTCCACATAGACCCGGGCCGATCCCTGCGCGCTCACCGAGGGCCTGTCGGGGGCGGTCTTCGCCGCGCTGTCGGCGGCGGCTCCGCTGCGGGCGGTTCCGTCCAGCGTCGGCTGGGCGGCGTCCGTAGCGGCGGCGATCTGGGGCGTGTCGATCATCTCGTCTCAGCGCCTGCGCCCGGATGCGCCGACGCTGCCTCTTGCAGGATGCGGGCCGTTGCAGGATGCGGGCCGCGCGGGCGCTCAGCCCGGCGGCGCCTTCGGATGGCGGCTCAGCCGCGGAACAGGCTGAGCAGGTTACCGGTGGAGGAGTTGGCGATGGACAGGGCCTGGACGCCGAGCTGCTGCTTGGTCTGCAGGGCCTGCAGGGTGGCGCTCTCGGCCGCCACGTCGGCGTCCACCAGGTTGCCGACGCCGGTGGTCAGGGCGTTGGTGAGGGTGGACACGAAGCCCAGGTTCGTCGTCACCGAATTGGCTTCCGTGCCGAGCTTCGATACCGCCAGGTTCACCTTGGTGATGGAGGTGTTGATGGTGGTCAGCAGGTTGGAGGCTTGGGTGGCGCTGCTGAAACTCGCGCCCGCGCTCAGGGTCAGGTTGTCGCCGCCCAGCGCCAGGGACTGGGCCGCCAGGGTCAGCTTGTTGTCGCCGGTCGGGCCGGACAGGGCGTAGAGCGGGGAGGCGCCGGTCTCGATCAGGTTGGCTCCGTCAAAGCTGGCGTTGCTTACCGCGTTCTTGATCTGGCCGATCAGCGACTTGAAGTCGGAATTGATCGCCGAGCGGTCGGTGGACGACAGCGAGGTGTCGGAGGCCTCCAGCGCCTTAGCCTTCAACTGGTTCAGCAGGTCGGAGATGGTCTGGCCGGCGGTGACCGCCACGTCCAGCACCGAAGAGGCCCGGTTCAGCGAGTCGGTTGCGGCGCCGAGCGAGGAGACCTGGGAGCGCTGCCCCTGTGCGATCGCCCAGATGGAGCCGTCGTCCTCCGCCCCGCCTACGCGCAGGCCGGTGGAGACCTCGTTCTGCGCCATCTCAAGCTGGCTGTTGGTGGAGTTCAGCGTCTGCAGCGCCACCATGGCGCCGGCGTTGGTGTTGATGCTGTTCAACGACATGGGCAGGGTCCTCTTCCTCGGGGTCCGACGCCCCTCGAGCGCCGGGAGCCTTTTGCTCGACAGCCGTGGAGCAAGAGCGGGGCCATCTCCGACGACCAGACCAGCCGGCTAAGCTTCTGTTTTCGTTGAATGCGACCGCACGGGCTGCCGGCGAAATCTGCCGGCCGCCCCGGCCTATGGAGGCAGATCCTGCCGGTGCGGGCAGGTTTTGCCTCATCCTCCGCAGCCCTCGCCTGCGGCGGGACGCTCGCGCGCGGCGCAGGAAGCGCCTAGATGAGCCGCATGGCGACCGAGCCCGCCCCTTCCGCCTCCCTGGACGCCGCCGACGCCGCGGTGCGCGAGGC
>CAXUEN010000329.1:0-2917 GCA_964249945.1 uncultured Caulobacteraceae bacterium
CTGCATGGGGCGGCCTTGTCGGCTTGCCTGGAGCTGCGGCGGTGCGCCCTGGACACCCCGTTGAACAGCTTTGCGACGATCTCGGTTGCGCCCCGCGGGCGGCCTCGAAGATTTCGAGGCCAAGCCGTACCCGATCCCGTCGTTAAGCGCCCTTGGCGCCGAGGCGCGCGCCGGCGCAAGGCCTGGGAGGACGCCCCCTCCTCGGTGCAGTTCAGCGGGGCGGCAGGGGCTGTCCGCAGCCGCCGGCGCCAGGAGCCGCTTCTGGCCGGCTCAGGAGGGATCGTCGCGATCTTGAGGGAGCGGCCACAGCCAGGCTGCGCCCCTGACCCCGGAAGAGTCTCCATGGCTGTTGCGCACGATCCGGCCGGCCGGCCTGTCGGTGAACAGGTAGGGCGCCATGGCCCGGGGCAGCTGATCGTACAGCTCGTCTATGTTCGACATGCCGCCGCCGAGCACGATGTCCTGCGGATCAAGCACGTTGCAGATCAAGGCGAGACCGCGCCCGAGCCTGGAGACATAGCGCTGCAGGGCCGCGGCCGCCTTGGCGTCTCCGGCCCGCGCAAGGCTCACGATCTCGGGAGTCCGCACGCCCTCCGCGCCATGGTCCCGCTCGAGCGCCGGACCGGACGCCCAAACCTCCATGCAGTCCGAAAGCCCGCACCAGCAGGGTTGCGGCGCGCGCTCGCCCGGCTGCGCCCAGGGAAGGGGGATGTGGCCCCACTCCCCCGCCAGGCCGCCTGCGCCCTGCACCAGGGCGCCGTCCAGGACGACGCCGCCACCCACGCCCGTGCCGATGATGACGCCGAACACCGACGGGCTGCCGGCGGCCGCGCCGTCGACGGCTTCCGACAGGGCGAAGCAGTTGGCGTCGTTGGCCAGCCGCACCGGCCGCCCGGTGGCCTCGACGAGGTCGCGCCGGAGGTCGCGCCCATTCACGAAGGTGGCGTTGCAGTTGCGCACCAGCCCCGTGGCCGGCGACACCGAGCCCGGGATGCCCATGCCGAACGGCGTTCGCCGGTCGGCGATAGCGTCGCAAAGCGCCTGCACGGCCCGGACCATGGGATCATAGGCGCCCGGGGTCTTCGTCCGCATCTCGCGCAGCACGCGGCCCTGGGAGTCCAGCACGGCCGCGGCGATCTTGGTCCCGCCGAGGTCGAGGCCCAGCCGGGTGGTCCCCGGCGCAGCGCCCTCCTCCGCTTCGGTCGATACGCCTGCCGACATCTGGAGACGCAAATCCCATTCCGGGTCCTGGATCAAGGCGCAGACGGCGCCGAAGCCGGACCGGGGCCGTGCGCCCTTGTCCGAAGCCCTGTCGCGACGCGACGGAGTGGCTGGCGCCGAACGGCCCGCGGCGCGGCTCGACCGCGTGACGCCCCACCTCTGTCAGCCCGGCAGGGGCGCGATCTTCAAATGGGAGACGGAGATCGCCACGACGGCACGGAGGACCTGGGTCCCGTTCTTTTCTTCTATGCAGATCTCGACCGCGGCGCTGCGTTCGCCCCGGACCACCTCTTCGGCGGCGATGTCCACCGCGCTCCGGACGCCGAGGGCGAGCGCGACGGCCGGCAGATCGTACTCGCCGCCGTCGTCGCGGGACTGGAAGGTCCCGTTGGTCGTGTGGATGAAAAGCTGCGCCATGACACCTCGCCTCGCAGGAGGCGAAGGCCGCCGCCCTCAGCCGTCAGAGCGCCGGGAACCCTACTGACGATCGCCGATCTTAAGCACGCCGACCGGGAGGGACAATATACGGTGTTAAGAACACCCATTCGGGTGGTCAGCGGTACGGGCGCAGGCGCTTGTGCAGATAGCTGTCGTCGAAGCCGGAGATCCGGATGAGGGCGGTGATATCCTGGATGCGCAGGAGGTTCCTCTCCAGTTCGACCGCGCCGGAGCGGCGAAGCTCCTGAAGGACCCTGTTGATGTGGACCGGGGTCATGCCGAGCGCGTCCGCAAGCACCGCCTGGGACAAGGGTAGCGCCATCTCGTTCAGGTCCGCTATGCCGTTCCGGACCCCGCGGACATAGAGTTCGAGCAGGAGGTGGGCCACGCGCTCGGCGCTGTTGCGCCGCCCCAGGCTGACGATCCAGGCCCGCAGCGTGCCCTCGTCGACAAGCTGCGACACGTACATGGCGCGCGCGATGCCGGGATGGTCGGCCATCAGGCCGTCCATGGCCTCGCGGCTTATCTTCGAGACGCGGGCGCTCGTGGCGGTCTGGATGCTGTGGTCCATCTCGGCGAGCATGCCGATGTTCAGATCGCAGGCGTCGCCCGGCATGAGGAAGGCCATGATCTGGCGCGCCCCGCTCGGCAGCACCTTATAGCGGAAGCACCAGCCTTCCAGGACGACGAACACCGGGCCGGGCTGGTCGCCTTCCCGGATCAGGTCCTTGCGGGGCCCGAACGTCTGCGACCGACTGGTCTCCCGCTCGAGCGCCTCCACTTCCCCAGGCGTGAGATCCACGAACCCTCGAAGCTTGTCGATGAAGCGATTGGCCATATTGGGGGCCTACACACAGAGCCTGCATAGCGATATTGCCGCTAGTTAATAGCAAATGTTAGGGTGGACGGCAAGTGTCGCGGAGGCGGATCGCCTGACGGCAAGCAGACCGGACATGCTGCGCCACGCCCCCTGTTTAACCGGAATTTATGAAGCTGCAGCTTAGCTCAGCGGGCCTGCACAGCTGCCGGCGTGATGGTCAGATCAGGCGAGCTGGGGCGCATGAAGAGCCTGGGTTACTGCATCACGCACGAGCATGACCTTCGTCTTCTAGCGTTGGCGGTGGTCCTGACCGCCTTCACCCTGATGACCAGCAGCACGCTGTTCCGGCGCGCGGCCAAGCGCACCCGGACGCGGCCTGGGCTGTGGGTCTCGCTTGGCGGGCTCTGCGTGGCCTCGGGCGCGTGGTCCGTGCACTTC
>CAXUEN010000329.1:2927-3298 GCA_964249945.1 uncultured Caulobacteraceae bacterium
GGGGGCCGGGCACTTCGTCGCCATGCTGGCCTACCTGCCCGGCCTGCCGGTCGGCTTTCGGGCCGCGCCGACCCTGGCCTCGCTCGCCGTCATCGCACCCGTCGCCCTGTTCGCCTTCCTCTGGGCCGAGAAGGCGTCGACGCCCCTGGAACGCGCGCTGGCCGGAGGGGTCTTCGGCCTGGGCGTCTCGGGCATGCACTATGTAGGGATGACCGCGCTGGAGGCGCCCGGCCGGTTCAGCTGGACGGCGCCCATCGTGGTCCTCTCCGTGGCGCTGGCGTGCGGGTTCGGCGCGCTCGGCTTCGCGGTAGGCGTGGCCGGCGGCGAGAGCCGCCGGATCGCCAGGTGGCGGCTGCCGGCCACGCCTACCG
>CAXUEN010000330.1:0-3297 GCA_964249945.1 uncultured Caulobacteraceae bacterium
GCCCCGTCGCGTTGGTGATCTCGGTGTCGAGCCCGCGCAGCAGGGCGCCGCCGCCGGTGAGCATGATGCCCTTGTCGGCGATATCGGCGGCGAGCTCAGGGGGCGTGCTCTCCAGCGCCACCTTCACCGCCTCCACGATCTGGGCGGCGGGCTCGAACAGGGCTTCGGCGGCGCCCTTCTCGGTGACGCGGACCTCCCGGGGCACGCCCTGCATCAGGTCGCGGCCCTTGACCTCGATAGCCAGCCCTTCGCCGTGCTCGGGCGCGCGGGCCACGCCGATCTCCTTCTTGATGCGCTCGGCAGTGGTCTCGCCGATCAGCAGGTTATGGTTCCTTCGCATGTAGGAGATGATGGCCTCGTCCATCTTGTCCCCGCCAACCCGCACCGAACGCGAATAGACGATGCCGGACAGTGAGAGCACCGCCACCTCGGTGGTGCCGCCGCCGATGTCCACCACCATGGAGCCCTGGGGCTCGTGGATCGGCAGGCCCGCACCGATCGCGGCCGCCATCGGTTCGTCGATCAGGCCCACCCTACGGGCGGAGGCGTTCAGGCAGCTGTCGTTGATGGCGCGGCGCTCCACGGCGGTGGCGCCGGAGGGCACGCACACGATCACCTTGGGGTTCACGAAGCCCTTGCGGTTGTGGACCTTGCGGATGAAGTGCTTGATCATCTCCTCGGCGACCTCGAAGTCGGCGATGACCCCGTCGCGCATGGGGCGGATGGCCTCCATGTGGCCAGGCGTGCGGCCCAACATCTGCTTGGCCTCGATGCCCACGGCATGGACGATCTTGCGGCCGCCGACGTTGCGGAGCGCCACCACCGACGGCTCGTTCAGCACGATGCCCTTGCCCTTCATGTAGATCAGGGTGTTGGCGGTGCCGAGGTCGATGGCGATGTCGTTGGAGATCAGGCCGAAGAGGGAGGCGAACATGGATGGCCTTGTGCGGGGCAGGGGACCTGCGGGCATAGACGCCCCATGACCCTTGGTGGACCCGGCGCGTAACCCCCCGCAGCCCTATACGCCAGCCCGCCTGTCATGGGACGCGCCGGTTTGCCCCGGCGAGCCTGTCAATTCAAGGTTAAGATAGGTTGTGTGCGGCATCGCGTCAGCGTTAGCCGAGGCGGCCCCGCCTCGGCTAAGCCCACCGCTAAAGGCTTGTGGGTGTCCCGGTGCGGGCCTATCCCGCAGGCAGGGTCACACGAACCGGGCTGCGGCGATGGCGCGGCCATTAGAAAGCGGACGAACGGCGAGGTGATGCAGGTCCAGTCGGCGGAGGATGCGCCGCGGGCGTCGGTGGTCATCGCCGTGCTCGACGAGGCGGAGAACGTCGAGGCGGTTACTGCGGAGACCCTGGCCGCCCTGGCGCCGCTCGGTGCGTTTGAGATCGTCTATGTGGACGACGGCAGCACGGACGCGACGCCGGCCATCCTGGAACGGCTGGCGGCGGCGGACGCGCGCGTGCGGGTGGTGCGCCACGACCGGCGCTGCGGCAAGTCCCAGGCGGTCCGTACCGGCGTTCTCGCCGCCCGGTCCGGCTGGATCGCCACCATGGACGGCGACGGCCAGAACGATCCGCTGGACGCAGTGGAGATGCTGCGCGCCGCCTGGGCCGCGCCTGGCGCCGCGCCCTTGGTGGCCGGGGTGCGGGTGCGCCGCAACGATCCGCGCTCGCGCTTGGTGGCCACCCGCATCGCCAACGGCTTTCGCCAAGCCGTGCTGCAGGACCACTGCCCGGACACCGGCTGCGGGCTGAAGGTGTTCCGGCGCGAGGACTTCCTGCTGCTCCCCGTCTTCGAGGGCATGCACCGCTTTCTGCCCGCCCTCTTCGCCCGCTACGGACACCCGCTGATCAACCGCGAGGTCCGCCATCGAGCGCGAACGGCAGGGGTGTCCAAGTACACGAACTGGGGCCGGGCGCTGGTCGGGGTCATGGACCTGGTCGGCGTCATCTGGCTCACCCGGCGCACCCATCCGCCGCTGCGGACGGGCGGGTCTTGAGCGAGGCGGCCGCCGCGGCGAACCCAGGCGAGCCAGTCGGCTGGAAGGCCTACTTGATGCTGGCGCTGGTCGCGCTGGCCCTGTTCCTGCCCGGGCGGGCCCGACTGCCGCCGGTGGACCGCGACGAGGCACGCTACCTGCAGGCCACCCGCCAGATGCTGGTCAGCCACGACTTCATCGACATCCGCTTCCAGGACAAGCCGCGCAACCTGCAGCCGGTAGGAATCTACTGGCTGGAGGCGGCCTCGGCCTCGCTGTTCGGCGGAGCCCGCGCGCCGGTCTGGGCCTATCGCCTCCCCTCGCTGATCGCCGCGGCGTTGGCCGTGCTGCTGACCGCGCGGATCGGCGCCCTGCTGTTCGGCCCGCGCGCCGGCCTCGGGGCGGGGCTGCTGCTCGCGGCCTGCGCCCTGCTCAGTTTTGAATCGCGCATGGCCAAGATCGACGCCTGCCTGCTGGCCTCGGTGCTGACGGCCCAGGGGGCGCTGCTCAAGGCCTATCTCGGGCGCGTCCGGGGGGCGGGCCGGCTGAACGCGGCGGCCTTCTGGGCGGCGCTGGCGGTGGGCCTGCTGCTGAAGGGCCCGATCGTACTGATCGTCAGCGGGACTACGGCGCTGGGGCTGGTCGCCACCGAGCGGCGGACGGGATGGCTGAAGCGGCTGCACGCGGGCTGGGGCGCGCCTCTGATGCTGGCGATCGCAGCGCCGTGGTTCGTCGCCATCGGGATCAAGACGCTTGGCGGCTTCTTCGACAAGGCGATCCGCCAGAACCTGCTCGGAAAGGTGGGGCGAGGCGAGCAGCACCACGGGCAGCCGCCGGGCTACTACCTGCTGCTGGCCAACCTGACCTTCTGGCCGGGCGCCCTGGCTGCGGCTTTCGCCATGCCCTGGATCTGGCGGACGCGGTCGAGCCCGCAAGTGCGGTTCCTGCTCTGCTGGCTGCTGCCCACCTGGCTGATGTACGAGGCCATCGGCACCAAGCTGCCCCACTACGTGTTGCCGTTGTATCCGGTCCTGGCCTGCCTAGCCGCCGGAGCGGCGACGGCCGCCGGGGGATGGCGGGGCGCCGCCGTCGGCCGGGTCGCCGCGGGCATCTACGCCACCCTGTGGCTGGTCGTCTCGGCGATCCTGGCCGCGGCAGGGGCGGGACTGGTCTGGCGCTACGCCCACCGGCTCGATCCCCTGGCCATCGGGTTCGGCGTCGTCGCCTTCACGGCCTGCTCCGCGGCGCTCCGGCTGGTCGTGCACGGCGCACGCGAGGCCGCCCTAGCGGCCGCGGTCCTGGGCGCGGCGGTGGTC
>CAXUEN010000331.1:0-3296 GCA_964249945.1 uncultured Caulobacteraceae bacterium
ACTCGATCTCGCAGCCGACATCGGCGCCGAAGAAACCGCGCGTCAGACCGACCGCGCCACCCTCTGGGCTGCCTTCCAGCACAGCGGCGCCGCTGAAGGCGACCAGCCCGCCGAGCCGGCTCCCGTCATCGATGCCGCCGTCCGTCATCTCGCCACCGCCGCGTGCGAGATGGTAATCCTCCCGATCGAGGACGCCGTCGGCCTGATCGAGCAGCCGAACCTGCCCGGCACCATCGACGAACATCCCAACTGGCGCCGTCGACTGCTGGCCGCGTCCGACACCCTGCTGCGGGAGCCGCTGATCGCCGCCCGTCTAGAGGCGCTGAGCCGCAGCCGGCCCCGCGGAGAGCCCGCCCCGTGATCCCTCGCGCCACCTACCGCCTGCAGTTCCACCGGGGCTTCACCTTCGCCGACGCCGCGCCGCTGGCGCTTTATCTCGCCCGGCTCGGCGTCAGTCACGTCTACGCCTCGCCCATCGGAACGGCGCGCGCGGGCTCCACCCACGGCTACGACCAGGTGGACCCCACCCGCATCAATCCCGAACTCGGAGGCGAGGACGGCTTCCGCGCCCTCGTCGCGGCCCTGAAGGCCGAGGGTCTCGGCGTGATCCTGGACATCGTGCCGAACCACATGGCCGTCGGCCATGCCGACAACCGCTGGTGGCTCGACGTGCTGGAGCACGGTCCGGCCAGCGCCTACGCCCAGATGTTCGACATCGACTGGGGGCCGGCCGACCCGGCGCTGCGGGGCAAGGTGCTCGCCCCCTTTCTGAGCGCGGCCTATGCGGACGCCCTGACGAATGGCGATCTAATGCTGAAGCGCGACGCGGCGTCCGGAGAGCTGGCGATCTGGGCCTATGACGCTCACTGCTTTCCGCTTCGCCCCGAGGACCAGCATGCCCTGGCGGGTGCAGCTTCGGAGGGCCGCTTCGACGCTGGCGATCCGCAGGGCCGAGCACGGCTGCACGACCTGCTGGAGCGCCAGCATTACCGTCTCGCCTCCTGGCGCACGGCCGGTGACGAGATCAACTGGCGGCGGTTCTTCGACATCACCGAGCTCGCCGGCGTCCGCGTCGAGCGGCCGGAGGTGTTCGAGCTGATTCACGCTCTGCCGCTTCGCCTCTATGCCGAAGGGCTGATCGACGGCGTGCGGATGGACCACGTGGACGGCTTGGCGGATCCCGCCGCCTACTGCCGCAGGCTGCGTGAGGCCCTGGCGCAGGTCGAGCCGCAGAGGCCGCAGGACGCGCCCGCCGGTCCGGCCTACGTGGTGGTGGAGAAGATCCTGGCCCAGGGCGAGCGCCTGTCGCCCGACTGGCTGACCGACGGGACCACCGGCTACGACTACATGAACGAGGCGGCGGCCCTGCTGCACGATCCCGCAGGCGAGCCCGAACTCACCCGTCTTTGGACGGAGGTCAGCGGCCGCTCGGGCGCGTTCGAGGACGAGGAGCGCCAGGCGCGGCTGGAGACCCTGCGCCGCGCCTTCTCCGGCCAGCTGGAGGCGGCGGTCGGGGCCTTCCACCGGGTGGCCCGCTCCGACCTCTCGACCCGCGATCTGACCGCCGGCATGCTGCGGCGGGGGCTGACGGTTCTGCTGAGCGTCTTCCCGGTGTACCGCACCTACGGCGTGGGCGCCGAGGCGCCGGCCTCGGACGCGCCGGTGCTGCACCACGCCTTGGAGCGCGCCAACGCCTTCGTGGCGCCCGGCGAGGCGGCGGTGCTGGAGCGGATCGCGGCCTGGCTGGCGGGGGAGGGGCCCGGCGAGGCCGGCCTGCGGGCCGAAGCCGTGCGCCGCTTCCAGCAGCTCAGCGCCCCCGTCTCGGCCAAGGCCGTGGAGGACACGGCCTTCTACCGCTATGGCCGCCTGCTCTCCCGCGACGACGTGGGCTCGGACCCGGCGCGGCTGGCGGGGAGCGTGGCGCGCATGCACGCCGCCAACGCCGAGCGGGCGGCGAGCTTTCCCCACGCCATGCTGGCCACCGCCACCCACGACCACAAGCGTGGCGAAGTCGTGAGGGCCCGTCTGGCGGTGCTGAGCGAGAGGCCCGAGCGCTGGGGCGGGGCCATCCGGCGCTGGTCGCGGCTGAACGCCCACCTGGCCACAGCCGTTGATTCGCTGGACGCCTATCCGCTGTACCAGACCCTGGCCGGCGCCTGGCCGCTCGACCTGCGGCAGGACGACGCCGACAGCCTCGCAGTGTTCGGAGAGCGGGTGGGCGGCTGGTGGCGAAAGGCGCTGCGGGAGGCCAAGCTGCACTCGTCCTGGACCGCGCCCGACGAAACCTATGAGGCCACCTGCCTCGCCTTCCTGAAGGCCGCCCTCGATCCGGCGGTCTCGGCCGCCTTCCTGGCCGACCTCGTGGGCTTCACGGAGGCGATCGCCCCGGCAGGGGCGGTGAACGGCCTGGTCCAGGCCCTGCTCCGCTGCACCGCGCCCGGCATGCCGGACCTCTACCAGGGAACCGAGGACTGGGACCTGAGCCTGGTGGACCCCGACAATCGCCGGCCGGTGGACTACGCGGCCCGGCAGGCGGCGCTGGCCACCCCGGCGGACTGGTCGGAGCTGCTGTCCGGCTGGCGTGACGGTCGTGTGAAGCAGCGGCTGATCGCCACCGCGCTGGACCTGCGCCGGCGATGGCCCGAGGTCTTCACCGAGGGCGCCTACCGGCCGCTGGAGGTGCAGGGTGGCGCTCCGCAGCCGGTGATCGCGTTCGTGCGTCAGGCGGAGCGGCGGGCGATCCTCGTCTGCGCGCCGCTCCGGTGTGCAGGCACGCTGGAGCCGCAGCGGCTGGTGCTCTCCAGAGACGCCCTAGGCGACGGTCGGCTGATCCTGCCGGCCGATCTGCAGCGAATGAGGACGACCGACAGCCTGACGGGCGAAGCGATCGATCCTTCAGCCGGTCTCGGATTGGACCGCCTGTTCTCCAATGCGCCGTTCGCCCTGCTAGAACTCTGCTGAGGGTTGAGCCCGAGGGGCTGCGCTGCCGCGTCAGACGCAGCTGGCCCCCTTGGTCGGCTTCGCCGACAGCTCCCCTAGAGGGTGAGCATCTCAGCGGTCCTGAGGCGCGGGCTTGCTCGCGTCTCGAAGCACGCAGGATCGTGAACGTCCCGCCGTCAGCCTGCGTCGGCGCGCAGCGTCGGGTACCGCTCGACGAGGCGGTCCAGCTTCTGGGTCATGTTCTCGCGATCCCAGTCCCGCAGCTCGCCGCCGTGGCGGGCCCGCTGCGTCGCCTCTTCCGAGCGGATCTGGCGAATCTGGGCGCCGGCCTGGCGGCGCGCGCCGGGCGGCAGGGC
>CAXUEN010000332.1:0-3285 GCA_964249945.1 uncultured Caulobacteraceae bacterium
GGCCATGGCGGCCGCGGGCCACCCCAGCGAGCGGGCCAGGTCCGACACCCCGATGGCTCCGGTGAGCGCGCGGAGCCCTGCGACCCGGCGGGCCAGGGGCTCGGGCGCGCCGGCCCCCGTGAACGCGCGCAACCGCAGCTCCGCCGCCTCGCGCTCGAAGTCGGACAGCAGGCTGGCGCCCGCCCCCTGCAGCACGTCCACGTCGGGACGGTAGGCGTCGATCAGCGCCCGGACCCCGGGGTTGCGTCCGCCCGTCCGCTGCGCCAGCCAGAAGGTCTGGCCGCGGAGCGCGCGGGCGAGCTCTTGGTAGAGCGCTGTCTGGGCGTCAGCCGGAATCTGGTAGTCCAGCGCGTCCACCGCCCGCCAAGCCTCGTCCAGGCGGAACACCTGCCGTGCGGTCTCGAAGGCGGTGACGAGCGCCGCCGCGTCGTTGTCGAGCGAGGCGGCAAGGCGCATGGGGAAGGTCGGGCCGCAGCGGTCCACGATCTGGTTGGCCAGCACCGTGGCGATGATCTCGCGGCGGAGGCGATGCCGGCGCATTTCACCCTCGAACCGCCCGAGCGGCCTCGGGAAATACGCCTCCAGCGCCCCTTCGAAATAGGGATCGTCGGGGGCGGCGCTGGCGGCGATGTCGGCGGACAGCTCCAGCTTGCCGTAGGCGGTGATCACCGCCAGCTCCGGGCGGGCGAGGCCACGGCCGCCGGCGCGCAGCTCCGCGATGGTGGTGAGCTTCGGCAGGCCCTCCACCGCCCGGTTCAGCCGGCCGCGGCCTTCCAGGTCGAGCATGAAGGCCTCCTGGGCGTCCAGCTCGGCCGGCGCGTTGGCCTGCTGGAGGGAGAGGCCGAGCGTCTGGTCGTAGTTGTGGGCCAGGACGTGGGCGGCCACGTCGGCGGTCATGCTGGCCAGCAGCGGGTTGCGGTCGGCCTCCGTCAGCCCGCCCGCGCGGATCGCCTGTCCGAGCAGGATCTTGATGTTCACCTCGTGGTCGGAGGTGTCGACGCCCGCAGAATTGTCGATGGCGTCGGTGTCGATGCGCCCGCCCGCCCGGGCGAAGGCGATGCGCCCGGCCTGGGTGAAGCCGAGGTTGGCGCCTTCGCCCACCACCGTCACCCGCAGCTCGTCGGCGTTGATGCGCACCCCATCGTTGGCCTTGTCGCCGGCCTCCGCGTCGGTCTGGAACGCCGCCTTCACATAGGTGCCGATGCCGCCGAGATAGAGCAGCTCGGCCTGGGCCTTCAGGATGGCGCGGATCAGCTCGGCCGGGGACAGCGCGTCCGCCTCCAGGTCGAGCAGCGCCTTCACCTGGGGCGTCAGCGGGATCGACTTGGCGGTGCGCGGGTGCACGCCGCCGCCTACGCTGATCAGGTGCGCGTCGTAGTCGGCCCAGGACGAGCGGGGCAGGTCGAACATCCGCTTCCGCTCGGCCCAGGAGGTCTCGGGGTCCGGCTCCGGGTCCAGGAAGACGTGGCGGTGGTCGAAGGCGGCGACCAGCTTCATGGCGCGGCTGAGCAGGGCGCCGTTGCCGAACACGTCGCCGCTCATGTCGCCGACGCCGATGCAGGTGAAGGGTTCCGAGCGGATATCCTTGCCCATCTCGCGGAAGTGGCGCTCCACCGCGACCCAGGCGCCGCGCGCGGTGATGCCCATGGCCTTGTGGTCGTAGCCGGCCGAGCCGCCCGAGGCGAAGGCGTCGCCGAGCCAGAAGCCGTAGTCCGCCGCCACCCCGTTGGCGATGTCGGAGAAGGTCGCCGTGCCCTTGTCGGCCGCCACGACCAGGTAGGGGTCGTCGCCATCGTGGGCGATCACGCCGGCGGGGCGGACCACCGCGCCCGCGGCGTCCAGGTTGTCGGTGATGTCGAGGAGCCCTGAGAGGAAGGTCCTGTAGGCGCGCACGCCCTCGGCCCGCACCGCGTCCGCCGCGCCGCCCCGGGGGAGCGACTTCGGGTAGAAGCCGCCCTTGGAGCCTACGGGGACGATCACCGCGTTCTTCACCTGCTGCGCCTTCACCAAGCCCAGCACCTCGATGCGGAAGTCGTCGCGGCGGTCGGACCAGCGCAGGCCCCCCCGCGCCACGGGGCCGAAGCGCAGGTGCACCCCCTCCACGTGCGGCGCCCAGACGAAGACCTCGCGAAAGGGCTTGGGGGCAGGCAGGTCCTCAAGCTCGCGGCTGGCGATCTTGAAGCTGATGTAGGGCCGAGGCGCGCCGTCCTCGCCGAGCTGGTAGAAGTTGGTCCGCTGCAGGGCGAGCACCAGCCGCGCCAGCCGGCGCAGCACCCGGTCCTCGTCCAGGCTCTCCACCGCCTGCAGCGCCTCGGTGATGGCGGCGAACACCGCCTCAGCCCGCTCCTTGCGGTCCTCCAGCGAAGCGCTGACGGCTGGGTCGAACTTGACCTGGAACATGTCCAGGATCAGGCGCACGATCTCGGCGTTGGCGACCAACGCCGCCTCCTGCACGCCTTGGCTGGGATCCAACCCGCTCTGCTGACGGTAGCGGGCCAGGGCGCGGACCAGGGCGACCTCTCGCCAGCTGTCGCCCAGCTCCAGCACCAGGCGGTTGAAGCCGTCGTTCTCGGTGTCCCCGCGCCACACCGCCAGGAAGGTCTGCTCGAAGGGGACCTGGACGTCGGCGAACAGCAGGTGCTCGCCGCGCTCGTCCTGCAGGATGAACTCGTGCACCCAGGTCACCTGCTGGTGGCCGTCGTCCAGGGTGCGGCCGATGGGGAAGCCTTCTTCCACCAGGGCCTTCAGCCCCATGTTCTCCAGCACCGGCAGCACGTCGGCCAGGGGAACGGACTGGCCCGCGCGGTAGAGCTTGAAGCGGAAGCGGGTCTTCGCATCGTCGGCATGGCGGAAGGCGCGGATGCGCAGGTCCTCCGCCTCGCCCATGTTCTCGATCACCGACAGGTCGAGCAGCGCCTCGGCCGCGTCGTACTGGTCGCGGTAGCCGGCCGGGAAACCGCTGGCGTAGCGGGCCAGCACCTCGGCGACCAGGCCGGGCGCGACGCCCCCGGCCCGGGCGGCCGCTTCGAAGCGGTCGGACCATGTGCGCACGGACTCCGCGATAGCGGCTTCCAGGTCGCGCTCGTTAGGGTTTGCATGGCCGCCCGCAGGGATGGCCAGGGTGTAGCAGACCCGCGCCAACGGCGGGTCGGACAGGGAGACGGCCGCCGACCAGACGTGCCCCCCCCAGGCCTGGGCCAGCATCTCCCCCGCCCGGGCCTGGACGTCGGCGCTGTAGCGGTCGCTCGGGATGAACAGCAGGGCGGAGACGAAGCGCTGCAGGAC
>CAXUEN010000333.1:0-3283 GCA_964249945.1 uncultured Caulobacteraceae bacterium
ACAGTAAGCGGCACGGTCCTACGACTAGGAGAGCCCGGCTTCAGCCGGGCTCTTTTTTTTGCTGATCGGTCCAGCACGCTTAGAAATGGTCTCCCTTCGAGAGCCGTCCTCAGCGTGACCGATGACGTGGGTTCGCGCCGTTCGTCATCCTGAGGAGCCTTCGAAGAGGACGTTCCGAAGGACGCACGCCGCTTGAAGAGGTACCAAGAGGTACTCAGGGCGTGTCTTGGATGCGAAGGGTCTTCAGCACGCCCGTGGATAAGGCGCTGGGGACCGATAGCGACCCGGGCCGCCGAAGGCGCGTGGCTCAGGCGGCGCCTTGGCGCCGCGCGTCCGCGTTGCAGGCGCCTTCCGCCCTGCCTTCCCGTCAAGCGTCAGGAAGGGCGGTGTCGGACTCGAGACGTCAGGCCGCCGCGCGGTGGGGCGAGTAGGCAGGGCGCAGGGCGCGTTTGCGGGCGGCGGCGTAGAGGTTGGCCTGGTCCACGGTCTCCCGGCCGGCGCGGAGCGGCGCGAGGTCGATCACCCGCACCATCTCGCTTTCCGCCTCGTCCCATACGATGCTGACGTCACGGGCGCGCCGGCGCTCCTCGCCCAGCAGCAGGACCATGTCCTCACGCTCCAATCGGGCGGCGGTGAAGCGCAGGGTGACGCGGCCGTCGTCGTGCTCTTCGCGCACGTCGGCGTACTGCAGCACCGCCGCCACCACCTGCTCCGAAGGCGGCGTCACGACGACGGGGGCGGAGAACAGGCTGACCGCGCCCTTGGCGGCGGTGAAAGGGCGGGGTGGCTTCGGCTTGACCATGGCGGAGTCCTCGAAGGTGCGGAAGCCGCTTGCCAGCGGCCATGTTGCACTCTTGACTGGAGCTACGACAGATGCGGACGTGAGTAGCCATGCGCCACGACAAGGCCCGAGTGCTGCTGGAGCTGGCGCGCACTCTGGCCGGCTCGGCCGAGGGCCTGACGCTGGACGAGATGGCGCAGGCCGCAGGCGTCGACCGACGCACCGCCGAGCGCATGCGCGACCGGCTGCAGGACCTGTTCCCGCAGATGGAGGCGGCGGCTGACCCACCCACCAAGCGGTTCCGGATCCCGGCGGGCCTTGATGGCTTCATGCAGGCGCCCACCGCCGATGAGCTGGCCGCCCTGGCGTCGGCCGCCAGCGAGCTGTCCGCCGCCGGCGCCCAGGTCCGCGCCGCCCAGCTCAGGAGCCTGGAGGCCAAGATGCTCTCGGCGCTCCGCGCCCCGGCGCGGCGCAGAATCGCCCCCGACCTGGAAGCGCTGCTGCAGGCCGAGGCCATCGCCGTCCAGGCGGGGCCCCGCCCGTTCGAGGACGAGGCCTTGCTGGGCGTCATCCGCGAGGCGCTGAAGGCCGGCGTCGCGCTCCGCTTCCGCTACGCCGGCGGCTCCTCGCCGGGACGGGCGCGGGAGGTGATCCCCTACGGGCTGCTGTTCGCGCGCAGCAACTACCTGGTAGCGGCGGAGGGCCCCGGCGCGCCGCCCAGGAACTGGCGGCTCGACCGCATCGCCGACATCGAGGCGCTGGACCGGCCGGCGGGACGCCCTGAGGGCTTTTCGCTCCAGGCCTATGCGGACCAGAGCTTCGGCATCTATCAGGACGATACCGAGGACGTGGTGCTGCGGCTCTCCGCGCGGGCGGCCGACTCTGCGCGCAAGTGGCGTTTCCAGGTGGGCCAGACCCTGGAAGAGGCGCCGGACGGGTCGGTGACGGTGAGCTTCCGCGCCAGCGGCATGCGCGAGCTGGCCTGGCACCTGTTCACCTGGGGCGACGCGGTGCAGGTGGTCGTCCCCGAACGGCTGCGCCTGCTGCTGGTGGACCAGCTGAGGACCGCCCTCGCCGCGCATGCGGGGGCGGGGGACTGAAGGCCTCTTCCGCCTTCCGGTCCCTGATGAGGATCAAGGCGGCCTTAGCCGTGTTCCTCCAGGCCGCAGGCGGCGATGATCGTCCGCGCCCGGGCGTCCCACGACAGCCGGGCCTCGTAGGCCGCGCGGGCGGCGGCGCCCAGCCGGTCGACCTCGGCCGGTGTCGCCAGCAGCCGCTGCAGGATGGCTGTCCAGGCCGCCAGGTCCTGCGGCGGGGCGAGCAGGAGCTCGCGGCCCTCCGCCATCATCGCCTCCACTGCCGGCAGGCGCGAGGCGACGATGGCCTTGGAGGCCGAGGCGTACTCGGCGAGCTTCAGCGGCGACATCCAGGCCGCCAGGTCGATCGCCCCGCCGCCGGACCCGGTCACGGACCGCGCATAGGGCGCCAGACCAATGCGGAACCGCGCCATCACCGCCGCCACGTCGGCGGGCGCGACGGCCTTGACCAGGGTGACGTTCGCAAGCGCTGCGGCCTGAGCCACGAAGTCCGGGCGGCGCCCCACGTCGCCGGCGATCAGCACCCGGACACCGGGCAGTCGCGCCGCAAGCTCAAGCACGAACTCCGCGCCCTTGCCCGGATTGAGCCCTCCGACATAGCCCAGGTCGTGGTCGGGGCGCGGGGGGCCGGAAAGGGCGAAGTCCGGCGCGGCCGACGGCGCCGTCACGCGCGGACCGCGATAGGCCGGCAGCTCCTCCCGCAGGGCGGCGTCCAGGGCCGGGCTGATCACCACCAGGCCCTGGAGACGCGACGCGGCGAGGTCCAGCATCCGCCTCAGCCGCTCTCCCTGGCGCAGCACGCCGATGGGCGTGTGCATCTCCAGCACCACCCGCCGGCCGAGCAGCATGGCGTACAGCGCGATCTGGGGGATGCGGGTGTAGACCACCACGCGCCCTGGGCGGCTGCGGACGAGGGCGGTCCCCACCAGGCGGGGATAGCTGAGCGGGCCTCGCCGCACCGGCTCCAGGTGGAGGCGGAAGTCGCGGGCCACCCCGTGCCGCAGGAAAGGGTCGCCCGGCTCGCCCTGGGCGGAAGCGGCGCCGTAGGTGGTCAGCTCCACCTGCCGCCCGGCCCTGGCGAACGCCTCCGCCATGCGCACGACCGCCGCGACATTGGCTTCCGCCGCGTCGATCGGCCGGTTGTGGACGAAGGCGAGCTTCACCCCCTGGCGGGTCCGGCCGGCATGGCTCAGATCGACGGGTCGGCGGCCGCCGCGTCGGTCCCGGCGGGTTGGCGCAGGTGCAGCTGGGAGGCGCGCTGCATGGCCTCGGCCCCGTCCTGCATGTGCAGGACCGCGCCGTCGCGGACCGCCTCGGCATAGAGACGCACACCTTCATCGAAGGCGCGCCGGACATCCGGCGACATCCAGCTCAGGTCCAGATCGTCCATGGCGGTCCTCACGGC
>CAXUEN010000334.1:0-1216 GCA_964249945.1 uncultured Caulobacteraceae bacterium
CAAAGCCGGACGGGAGCGGCGCCGTCACGGCCGCAGCCGGCGCGCGGCAATAGCGAGGACCGCCGCCTGCTGTCCAGCCGGCATCAGGCGCGGCTCACAGCGGGAGGAGCGGGCGCCGGCGTCGGCGCCGCTCCCGCCGGACGAGCCACACCGCGCCGAGGAGGAGGGCCGCCGCCGCCCCCCCGGCCCACACCGCCTCTTCGAGCGCCAGGTGCGCCGTGCGCTGGCGGACGATGTCGGCCAGGGTGTCCTCCACCTCGCGCCGGCTGCCGATGATCCAGACGCAGTCGTAGAGGTGGACGCCGGACGCGAAGGGGGCGGCCTCGTGGTAGACCACGCTCCATTTGCCGACCGCGTCGGAGTGGAAGCCGGCGTAGCGCGGCTGGGTCTCGCCCGGCAGGCCGACCACCCCCATGGCGCTGCGCCCGTCGGCCGTGGACAGGACCAGCGGCTCGTCCCGCTCCCCGGACTGCGCCGCCAGGGCGTCGTCCGGGTGGAAGTCTTCGGTCGCCGCGTCGTAGACGAAGAAGCGGTCGAAGGCCGGCGGCATGTAGCCGGTGAGGGCCTCGACCGAGGCCGGGGGACCTGGACGCGGATTGCGGATCTCCACCCGGACGAGGATCGCGCGGGCATGGCCCTGGTAGCCGGGGCGCATCTGCTGGCTGTAGACGAGGTCCGACACCCGGCCGCGGTTCAGGGCCCTGGCCCGCTCGCCGGGCGCCAAGGCGCACCGCTCTCCCGGGCGGTTCCAGAAGGCCATGCGCGTGGAGGCGCGATACAGCGCCGGGCCGGCCTGGAGGGAGAGGAGCTGGCTGCTCGACTGGCCCGGCGGATCGTCGCTGGCGCCCGCCAGGGTGGGGTTCAGGCACTCCCCCTGCCCGAACTGGACCGCGCCCTGCAGCACCCGGCCATGGTCGGCGGCGTCCAGGAACTCGCGGTTCCGGTAGCGGATCGAGCTGATCGCCCCGGCGAACCTCCGCCCCGCCTGCCAGCGCAGCGGCTCGCCCCCGCTCTCCCACACCCCGCTCGCCAGGGGCGGCGGCGGGGAGGCGCGGGCGGGGAGCCCGATGGCGGCGGCGGCGAGCAGCGGCGCGAGGAGCCGTCCTGGAAGCCTGAAGCACACGTAAGTCACGTCGTGGACCTGGGGAGGCGTCCGGCTCAGCGCCAGCTCCAACAGTCGCTCAGGACCTGCGCGGCCTAGACCAGGCGGTCGGCC
>CAXUEN010000334.1:1226-3281 GCA_964249945.1 uncultured Caulobacteraceae bacterium
CCGTCCCGATCCCGCTGGCGCTACCCGTCACCAGCGCCACCCGGCCGTTGAGCCCGAAGACGTTCGCGGGCGTTGAGCTCTCGACCACGGGTCAGGCTTCCGACCGGCTGACGCGGGCCAGGAATAGGTCGGCTGCGCGCAGGCTCAGGGCCATGATGGTCAGGGCGGGATTGACGCTCAGGGCGCTGGGGAAGACGGAGTTGTCCATGAGGTAGAGGTTGGGGACCTCGAAGCTGCGGCCCGACGGGTCCACCACCGCCTCTGAGGCGTCGTGGCCCATGCGGCAGGTGCCGATCAGGTGGGCGTTGCGGGGGAAGGTCCACAGGTCGTGGCCGCCCGCCGCCGTCCAGATCTCCCGCATCGTGCGTTCCGCGTGGGCGGTCAGGCGGCGTTCGTTCTCCCCCTCGCTGAACACGACGCGGGGCTTGGGCAGGCCGCGGCCGTCGGTCTCGTCCGACAGATTTACGCAGTTGTCGGGCGACGGCAGGCACTCGCCCAGGATGTTGATCCCGGCGACGTGGTTGTACTGGGCGAGGTGGTCGGTGAGGGCTGCGCCCCACAGGCCGCGCCCGCGCGCCACCTGGCCGGCATAGGTCATCGGCATCACGCCTATGCTCTGCAGCAGGTAGCCGCCGGCGAAGTCCGCACCTGCGGGCCGGTGGGTGTCCTCCGAGATCAGCGCGCCGGGAATGCCCTTGTTCGGGCGCACCATCTCATCGAAGCGGGCCCAGAGCTGCAGGCCCGTATGGGCCATCAGGTTGCGGCCCACCTGGCCGCTCCCGTTGGCCAGCCCGTTCATCAGCAGCAGGCGCGGGGTCTCGATCGCACCGGCGCACAGGAAGACCGCCCGGCAGGGCTGGCGATGCTCCACGCCGTCCTGCTGGTACACCACCGCCGAGATCGCGCCGTCGGACCCGGTCTCCAGGGTGGTGACGAAGGCGCCCGTGCGGACTTCCGCCCCCGCCGCGACCGCTGCAGGCAGGAATGTGACGTCCATGCTGGCCTTGGCGCCGGTGCTGCACCCCGCCTGGCAGAAGCCCCGGTTGGTGCAGACGCCCCGCGCGCCATGGCCGTCGCCGGCTGAGCGACGGGAGAGGGCGGCGTTGGGCGCGGGGGAGGTCCTGATCCCCAGCGCCGCGCATCCGCGCGCCATCAGCTCGCCTGCCCCGTTCACCGCATGCGCCGGTTGCGGATAGGGCCCGCGCGCCACGCCCCAGGGATAGGCCGCCGGCCCCGCCACGCCCAGGAAGGCCTCCAGCTCGTCGTAATAGGGTTCGAGCGCCTCCAGCCCGAACGGCCAGTCCACCCCCACCCCGAAGTCGGAGCGCAGCCGCAGGTCGTCCGCCTGGGCGCGGGGCACATAGGCGGTATAGTGCAGCGTCGAGCCGCCCACTCCGATGCCGGAATTGTTGCGCCCGAAGGCTAGCGGGTCGGCGCCCGCGGTCAGCCGCTCATCGGTCCAGAACAGGCCCGCCTGCGCCTCTTCGTCCGTGGCGAAGTCTTGCGCGGGATCCCACCAGCGCCCCGCCTCCAGGGCGACGACGCCGAGCCCTGCCTGCGCCAGTCGGCACAGCAGCGGGGCGCCTCCGGCGCCCGTGCCCACGACCACCACATCGACCGTCTCGCGCTCCTCGAAACGACGCCTCACCGGTCGCCGCCGTCTACCGGGTCGCGCCGATCCAGTCCTATGGCTTGGAAGCCATGCGCGTCGGCCATGCCGCGATAGCCCATGCGCTCCTGGCCGTAGGGGTGGGCGGCGTAGGCCTCCGCGGTCTCGGCCAGCAGCTCCTGGAAGAAGAGAGTGGCCGGCATCGTCTCCCACGTCGCCCCGGGCGGACGGCCGCCGGCGATGGCGGTCAGCACCGCGTCCCGATCCGCAGGATCGAGCGCCACGAAGATCGATCCAAACAGAGCCCGCGCCGTCTCGTCCACGCCGTTCAGCCCACGCCGGTAGGCCTCGCCATCCGGGGGCAGCGCCTCGTAGCGCCAGCCGTCCCGGCGGCCGGCGGCCAGGTTCGCGTCAATGATCCGCGCCTGGGGCGCGCGGCGGTGGGC
>CAXUEN010000335.1:0-3265 GCA_964249945.1 uncultured Caulobacteraceae bacterium
CTCCACCACCGCCTTCGGCGGCGGTCCCCCTCCCCGTTCCGGGGAGGAACTTACAGCTTCGGGAACTTGAGGCCGCCCGAGACGGCCGGCAGGCCCGGCTCGATGTCCGCCTGGTCCAGCCGCCGCCAGCCGTTGGGGCCCAGCCGCTCCAAGGGTTGGAAGCGCACCTTGTACTGCATCCGGGCCGAGCCCTTCACCCAATAGCCCAGGTATACGTAGGGCAGCCGAGCAGAGCGGGCGCGGGCGATGTGGTCGAGGATGATGTAGGTGCCGAGGCCGGGGCGCTCCGGCAGGTCGGGATCGAAGAAGCTGTAGACCATCGACAGGCCGTCCGACTGCTGGTCGGTCAGGCAGGCGCCGACCAGGCGGCCGGGGCGGCGGCCGCGAGAAGGCTCGCGATATTCGACGAGGTAGGTAGTGACGGGGGTCTGCTCGACCATGTCGGCGAAGTCGAACTCGTCCATCTCGGCCATGCCGCCGCCGGGGTGGCGCGAGGCGAGATAGCGGCGGAGCAGCGCGAACTGCTCCTCGGTGGTCCAGGGATTGCAGGCGGTGACGACCAAGTCGTCCAGCCGGCGGATCAGCTTGCGCTGGGTGGCGCCCGGCCGGAACTCGTCCGCCACCACCCGCACCGAGATGCACGCCTGGCAGTCCATGCAGCTCGGCCGGTAGGCGACGCCCTGGCTGCGGCGGAAGCCGATTCTTCCTAGCGCCTCGTTGAGCTCGGCGGCGTGGCTGCCCGAAAGCTCGGTGAACACCTTCCGCTCGGTCCGCCCCGGCAGATAGGGGCAGGGCGAGGGGGTGGTCACGAAGAAGCGTGGGAATTTGAACTGTGCGCTCACCGCCGCCCCTGGCCCTCAGCCGATCCCGTCCTGCTGACGGTATGACGCGGGTAGGGCAGCATGGAAAGCGGGTTTACCATCAATGACGGTTAACGCAGCGCAAATCGTATACATTTTCGGCTCAGGCGAGCTCGACCTGCACGGCCTCGTATCCCTCCTGCTCCAGCGCCGCCATCAGGCGGGCGAGGTGGGCCGAATCGCGCGTCTCGCACTCGATCTCCGTGATCAGGCCCTTGGCGGGGAGCGTCGAGAAGATGCGCTGGTGATAGACCTCGACGATGTTGACCTGCTCCTGATCGAAGATGCGGGCGACGTGGTAGAGCGCGCCCGGCCGGTCCTGCAGCTTTACCCGGATGCGGGCGAGCCGGCCGGAGCGGGCGAGGTCGCGCAGCAGCACGTTGGCCAGCAGGCGCGGATCGATGTTGCCGCCGCAGAGGACGATGCCGACAGTCCGCCCGCGGAACCGCGCGGGATCGGCGAGGAGGGCGGCGAGCCCGGCGGCGCCCGCGCCTTCCACCACCGTCTTCTCGATCTGGAGGAGGAGCGACACCGCCTGCTCCAGCGCGCGCTCGGAGACGAGCACGATGTCGTCGACCAGCCGGGCGATGATCTCCGACGTGATCGAGCCCGGCTCCTTGACGGCGATGCCCTCGGCCAGCGTGTCGCCGTGGCAGGGCAGCGCCGTGCCTTTCATGCGGTTGTACATCGAAGGATAGAGCTCGGCCTCGACCCCTACCACCTCGATCCCGCCCTGCGCCTTGGCGACGGTGGCGCAGCCGGAGATCAGGCCGCCGCCGCCGATCGGCACCAGCAGCGTGTCGATCTCCGGCACCGCCTCCAGCATCTCCAGCGCCACCGTGCCCTGGCCGGCGATGATCTCCGGATCGTTGAACGGGTGGACGATGGTGAGGCCGCGCTCGGCGGCGAGGTCGCGGGCGAAGGCCAGCGCGTCGTCCACCTGCTCGCCGTGCAGGATCACGCTGGCGCCATGCGCCTCGGTCTGCATCACCTTCACATTGGGGGTGCTCTTGGGCATGACGATGGTGACGGGGATGCCGAGCCGGGTGCCGTGATAGGCGACGCCCTGCGCGTGGTTGCCGGCCGAGGCGGCGATCACGCCCCGCGCGCGCTGGGCGGCATCGAGCAGAGTCAGCTTGTTGAGCGCGCCGCGCTCCTTGTAGGCGGCGGTGAACTGGAGGTTCTCGAACTTCAGGTAGACGGTCGTCCCGGTCATCGCGCCGAGCGTACGGCTGAGCAGGGTGGGGGTGTGGACGATGTGCGCCGCCACCCGCGCATGGGCCGCCCGCACGTCCGCCAGCGTAACCAGCGGCTGGGTGAGGTCGGCGGGCTGGGAGAGGGATGTGGCCATGGCGCGCCCTACGCCCGGCCCGCGGCTTTTTGAACCCTGCGCTGGCGTGGGCGCGCGCCGCCGCCTAAGCGTCGGCCCATGGCGAAGATCGGATTTATCGGCCTCGGCACCATGGGCGGCCCGATGGCGGGGCACCTCGCGGCGGCGGGACATGACCTCACGGTATTCAACCGCAGCGGCGACAAGGCGGCGGCGTGGGTGGCGCAGTATGGCGGCTGCAGCGCCGCCACCCCGGCGGAGGCGGCGGACGGCGCCGAGGCGGTGTTCTCCTGCGTTGGCGCCGATGCCGACCTGGAGCAGGTGACCCTTGGGCCGGACGGCGCGTTCAAGGGCATGGCGGCGGCCGCGGTGTTCGTGGACCACACCACCGTCTCCGCCGCGATCGCGCGGCGGCTGTCGGAGGAAGGAGCGGGCCGCGGCCTGCTGGTGGTGGACGCGCCCGTCTCCGGCGGGCAGGCCGGCGCCGAGAACGGCACGCTCTCGATCATGTGCGGCGGCGGCGAGGAGGCTCTCGGCCGCGCCTGGCTGCTGATGGAGACCTATGCCGCGCGGATCGTCCATGTCGGCGGCGCGGGCGCGGGACAGCAGACCAAGATGGTCAACCAGATCGCCATCGCCGGCGTCATCCAGGGCGTCGCCGAGGCGCTGCGCTTCGCCCAGGCGGCGGGGCTGGATACGGAGAAGGTGCTCGAGGCGGTGTCGGCGGGCGCCGCGGGCAGCTGGCAGATGCAGAACCGCTGGCCGACCATGTCGAAGGACAAGTTCGACTTCGGCTTCGCGGTGGACTGGATGCGCAAGGACCTGGGCCTGGCGCTCGCCGAGGCGCGCGCCAACGGCGCGACGCTGCCGGTGGCGGCGCTGGTCGACCAGTTCTACGCCGAAGTGCAGGCGATGGGCGGCGGCCGGCAGGACACCTCGTCCATTATCCGCCGGCTTGGGCGGTGAGCGCGAGCTTCTCTTCTCTCCGTCAGGGGAGGAGCCCAGGCCGGATCCACCTTCGTAAGATCCTCCCCCGACAGGGGGAGGGGGACCATGCGAAGCATGGTGGAGGGGG
>CAXUEN010000336.1:0-3264 GCA_964249945.1 uncultured Caulobacteraceae bacterium
GTGGTGAAGAGCCACGGGGGCGCCGACGCCAAGGGCTACGCCAACGCGATCTCGATGGCGGCCGACCTGGCCGCCAGCAACTACGTCGCCAGGATGTCCGCCGACATGGAGCGCCTCTCCGCCGCCCTCGAGGCGCTGCGCCATCCGCAGGCGCCGGTCCGGGCCGCTTCCGCCGGGGCGCCGTCTTGAGCGTGCTGCGCAGCGCCGTGACCGGCGTCGGGGGCTATCTGCCCGAGCGGGTGGTCACCAACACCGAACTCGCGCTGAGGGTCGACACCAACGACGCCTGGATCCGCGAGCGCACCGGCATAGCGGAGCGCCGCCAGGTGGCCGAGGGTCAGGCCACCTCGGACCTCGCCTTCGAATCGGGCAAGGCCGCCCTGGCCGCCGCCGGCCGCACGGCCGCCGACCTCGACCTGATCATCGTGGCCACCACCACGCCGGACCTGACCTTTCCCTCCACCGCCGCCATCGTGCAGCGTAAGCTGGGCGCGCCCATCCTCACGGCCTTCGACATCCAGGCGGTCTGCTCAGGCTTCGTCTACGCCCTGTCGGTGGCCGACGGGTTCGTGGCCCGGGGGCTTTCGAAGTGCGCCCTGGTCATCGGCGCGGAGTCGATGACCAAGCTGATGGACTACGACGACCGCGGCACCTGCGTCCTGTTCGGCGACGGGGCGGGGGCGGTGGTCCTGGAGCCGGTCCAGGGCGAAGGGGCCACCAGCGACCGGGGGCTGCTCGGCTTCGCGCTCCGCTGCGACGGGACCAAGCAGGACCTGCTCTATGTGGACGGCGGACCCTCCACCACGGGCACCGTCGGCCACCTGCGCATGGCCGGACAGCAGGTGTTCCGGCACGCGGTGGTGAACATCACCGAAGGCGTGGAGGCCGCCGCCCGGGTGGCCGGCGTCGCGGTGCCGGACGTGGACTGGTTCATCCCTCACCAGGCCAACATGCGCATCCTGCAGGGGGTGGCGCACAGGCTGGGCGTGGCCGAGGACAAGGTGATCTGCACCGTGGACCGGCACGCCAACACCTCCGCCGCCTCCATCCCCTTGGCCATGGCCGAGGCCATCGCCGACGGCCGCATCCAGCCGGGCCAGCTGCTGCTGCTGGAAGCCATGGGCGGCGGCCTGACCTGGGGCGCCTGCGTCCTGCGGCTCTGACGCCCCGCGCCGGAGACCTGCGGCGCCAGGGCCGACGAGGGGTGGAAGCCTTTGTCTTGACGGACTTTCGCCGTCGTGCGCGAATGCTCAAGCTGAGCCGGGGAGCGGGATGCTATGAAGGGCGGCGCCCTCACGCGAGCGGATCTGGCCGAGGCGGTGCACCAAGAGGTGGGCCTGACCCGCCAGGACTGCGCTGACTTGGTGGAGCGCACCCTGGAGCTGATCGCCGAGGCGCTGCAGCAGGGCGACGTCGTCAAGCTCTCAGGCTTCGGCGTCTTCCAGGTGCGCGACAAGCGGGCGCGGATGGGCCGCAACCCCAAGACCGGCGAACCCGCCGCCATTGATCCGCGCCGGGTCATCACCTTCCGGGCCTCCCAGGTGATGAAGGCCAGGGTCGAGCACGCCCAGGTGCTCAATGGCGCAGGCTGACGGGGCCGCCGTGCTGAAGGGGCCCGACGCCTTCCGCACCATTTCCGAGGCGGCGGAAGAGCTGGGCGTGCCCCAGCACGTCCTGCGCTTCTGGGAGACCCGGTTCTCCTTCATCCGTCCCATGAAGCGCGCGGGCGGCCGGCGCTTCTACCGCCGCCAGGACCTGGACGTGCTGCGCGGGGTGCGCTCGCTGCTGCACGAGGAGGGCTACACCATCAAGGGCGTGCAGCGCCTGCACAAGGAGCAGGGCCTGCGCCGCCTGGTGACCGCGGCGGCCCGGGAGATCGATCCCGCCGCCTTGGCCGAGCTGGAAGCCGCCGAGGCCGACGTGCTGCGCACGGTCGAACGGGCGGGCGCCGAACTCCCCGCCGACGATCCGGGACCGCGCCCCGGCCTGGCGCCCGAGACCCGCGCCCGGCTGGAGGCGGTGCTGGAGCAGCTGCAGTCCGCCAAGAGCCGGCTGGACGCCATGCTGGCCCAGGGGTCGGCCGGCGATTCCTGATTGCGCGCGCCGCGGGTGTCTCTATAACGGCGGCCTTCGTCGGAGCGTGGCGCAGCCTGGTAGCGCACTTGACTGGGGGTCAAGGGGTCGCAGGTTCGAATCCTGTCGCTCCGACCATCGTCTCCGGCCGCGCTGGCTTGGCGCCTAAACTTCAGGCTATTTGATCTGGAATGCAGATGCCCGGTGTCTTTGGTTGACCTGGACGAAGGCTTTCGCCACTTAGCAATCTGCTCTCGCGGGAGAGACTGGGACAGGCCGTCTGTCTGGCCCGGCGCCGAAGGCGTAACCACCCCGGAAACGCTCAGGCAGAAGGACCGCAAGGGCTGTTGAACGCTGGAAAGCAACCCTGAAAGGGTTCGCCGAAGGAGCAAGGTCGGGGCGGTTCGTCCGCCACGGCTGAAATCTCTCAGGCTCCATGACAGCGGGGGTGACGGCGGGCGGCGCGACAGCGCGCCCGACGGCGATCATCCCTGTTGGCGAGGCCCTGGCGTTGGACAGCTCCGTTCCCCTGAAGCGTACTGCTCTGCACGGCGCCCATATCCAGGCCAGCGGAAAGCTCGTGCCGTTCGGCGGATACGACATGCCGGTGCAGTACCCTCAGGGTGTGCTGGGCGAGCATCGCTGGACGCGTGAGCACGCCGGACTATTCGACGTCTCCCACATGGGGCCGGCCTTCCTGCGGCTCATTGGCCCCTCCGGCGACCCCGAGGCCGACCACCGTGCGGTGGCCGCCCTGGTCGAGCCGCTGGTGTGCGGGGACATTGCCGGGCTGAAGCCCGGCCAGAATCGCTACACCCTGCTGCTGAACCCCGACGGCGGCATCGCTGACGACCTGATGATCGGCCGCCCCTTCGAGCCCGAAGGGCAGGGCTCGCTCTACATCGTCGTCAACGCCGGGACTAAGGAGGCGGACTTCGCCCGCATCGCCCAGGCGGCGGGCGACCGCGCCGGCTTGGAGCGCGCCGACGACGGCGGCCTGCTGGCGCTGCAGGGGCCGAAGGCGGCGGCTGTGCTGGCGCCCCTGTTCCCCGGGGCGCTGGACATGGCCTTCATGACCCTGAGGGCGTTCGTCTACGAGGGCGCGGCGGCGGTGGCCTCGCGGTCCGGCTATACGGGCGAGGACGGCTTCGAGATCCTGGTCCCCCAGCCGGTCGCGGTAAAGCTCTGGGA
>CAXUEN010000337.1:0-3254 GCA_964249945.1 uncultured Caulobacteraceae bacterium
CGGTAGCGGCTCTCCGACCGCTTCAGGGCGTTGCCCTGAGCGTAGTAGCGCCAGGACTCCGCCGTCCCAACGCGATCCTCAAGAGCTTTGCCGAGCGCGAAGCAGAGGTGGTAACGGTCGGCTAGCGCGATCGCGGGCGAGGCTTCCTCGCCCCGCATCCGCGTGATCTCCTCATCGCTGAAGCGGTAGGACTTCAGGTTGGCGAGGCTCCAGTAGGCGTCGCCGAAGTCCGGCCGCGCCGCCGCGGCCGCGCGGTAAGCCTCCACGGCCTCGGACGTGCGGCCCACCGTCTTCAGGGCATGGGCCAGCCAGAGATGGACGTCCGGATCGCCCGGCCGCTCGGCGAGCATACCGTCGTAGAGGGCGATGGCGGCATCCTGCTCGCCCAGGCCCACCGCAACGGTGGCCGCCAGAGAGCGGTAGTCCAGGTTTCCGGGATCGAGCGCCAGCAGGCGGGTGATCTGCGCGCGCGCCTCGACGTATTTGTGCCGCTGCACCAGCGTCTGGGCGTAGTCGTGGCGCGCCGCCTGGTAGTCGGGAGCAATCTCCAGAACCGCCGCGAGCAGCACCTCCGCGTCGTCCAGCACATCGCGCGCCATGCCGATGCGGGCGAGCAGGCGCATCGCCTCCGGCTGGTCGCCGTGCTGCAGCAGATAGGCGCGCACGACCTCCTCCGCAGGGCCGAGGTCGCCGTCATGGAAGAGGGCGGTGGCGCCCACCACCTCCGGGGGGAAATGTCTCAGCGTGGCGACGTGCTCGCCGGCGGTGGCGGCGTTCTGCGCATCGCCGGTCAGGCGGTACAGCCCCTCCAGCATGCTCCAGGCCGCCGGCAAAGCGGGATTCAGGTTCACGGCCAGCAGCAGCGCCTCGATGGCGCCGGGCGCGTCCTTCAGCGCCACCCGGCACAGCCCGCGCTCCTGGTGCGCCCGGCTAAAGCGCGGCTGCAGCTGTTCCAGCCGGTCCAGCGTCGTCAGCGCCTCCGCCATGCGCAGGAGGTGGCGCAGGCTGATCGCCGCGATAAGGAGCAGGTCGCGGTTCTCCGGCAGTTCGCCAAGCAGGGCCTGGGCGACGCCGAGCGCCTCGCCGTGGCGACTGGCCTTTTGCAATCCCCTCAACCGGGGGAGTTCCAGCTCGACAGAGCGCGAGCTGTCTTCGAGAGCGGCGATCGAGGCCATGAGGTCCCTGTCGGAAGGGGCTAGCGTCGCTGCCCCCTCTTCATGCTAGCAGGAAAACGCCCGTTAGAAGCTGGCGCCGATGGTCAGGCCAAAGGTCCGCGGCCGGATCGGCACCTCCGACTTGATGAACTGAGCCGAGGAGGTGAACGTGCTGGCGTGGGAGTCCAGCAGGTTGTTGACGAACAGCTGGGCGTACCAGTGGTCGCGCTTGACGCCGAGGGTGGCGTCCTCGGTGACGTAGGCCGCCTGCAGGTAGCGCAGGTAGGTAGTGTTGGGGATCGTCACGCCGGCGCCGGACAGATAGGTGGCCGGCTGGTTGTACATGCTGCCGGTATAGCTGGCGCCCAGCATGCCGTAGCCGCTGTACAGGCCGAAGGTGTGGTCGTAGCGGGCGCGCAGATTGGCCTGGAACGAGGGCGAGAAGGCCGGCGTGGTGCCGAGCGCCCCGAAGGGGTTCTGGAACGGCTGGCCCTTCACCTCGCTGATGCAACTGTTGAAGCCGGGCGATGTGGGGATGTTGTCGACCAGACACGGCGAACTCGACTGGGTGTCGTGGTCGTAGGTCGCCGAGCCCTGGACGCTGAAGTCGTCGGTCACCCGCGCGACCACCTGGGCCTCAACGCCCTTGATGTTGTAGTTCGGCCCGTTGACGCCGAAGGTAGTGTTGCCGAGCTGGGTGGGGTTAAAGAACAGGAACTGCACATTGTCCCAATCCATGTCGTAGGCGGACAGGTTCAGCTGCAGGCGACGGTCGAACAGCTCGGTCTTGAGGCCGATCTCGTTGTTGGTGAGCGAGTCCGGCGCGTAGCCGTTGGGCTTTTCGTACTGCGGGTTCCCGTTCGCGTCCTTGGCCACCGCGCTGGTGGAGCGGTTGAAGGCGCCCGGGCGGAAGCCTTGCGAGAAGGTGTAGTAGACCAGGGTTCGCGGCGTAATTTTCCAGGTGATGTTTGCCCGGCTCTTGAACCCGTGGTAGCCGATTTTGTCGTGTGCGTTGTTGATGTTGACGAGGCCGCCGGTGCAGTCCCCGTTGGGCACGTTCACGCAGCCGGAGCCGGTGCCGTACTGGGAGCCGACTTCCGACTCCCTATAGTTGAAGTAGCGCGTGCCGCCCGTGATGGTGAGCACGTGGGGGATGATGTCGATGTCGATAGAGCCGAAGGCGGCGGTCTGGTTGTAGCCGCGCTGAGTGTCCTCGCCGAAGGCGGTGGTGTCGCCGCGGATGCCCGGCTGGTTGGCGGTGGAGCCCGGGGCGGTGCGCACGTCCGCCAGGCAGATCGGGCCGCCGCCCTGCGCCACGGCCAGGTTGGCGGCGTTGCAGGCCGGGATGGTCTTGTAGTTGAAGTTCTGTACGTCGTAGATCTTGAAGTCCTCGTAGTAGACCCCGGCTATGCCGCGGATGCGCCAGTCGTCCGGCGTGCTGATGCGGGCCTCCTGGGTGAAGTGGGTATTCTTCACCGTGTCCTGCCAGTAGCCCTGCGGCGAGTAGCAGGTGATGGGCTGCCCCTTGCCGGCCCCCAGCAGGCTGCTGCCGCCGCCGCCGCCCGAGCACTGATAGTAGATGCCGCCGCCCGTGCGTGAATAGTTGGTGTACTCCATCTGCTGGGAGATGTGCCGGTCGAGATAGCCGCCGGTATAGATGGCCCGAAGCGGCCCGACCTTGCCGTTCAGGGTCCAGGAGGTGTTCTCGAAACGGTCCTTGTCGTAGGACGGCGTGAACGAGGTGACCTGCAGCGCCTGGAGCGTCTGGAAGTCCGAGCCCGTGGGGTATTCCACGCTCAGGCCCTCGGCATCCAGGTCCTGGAAGCTCTGCTGGATCAGCACGTTCCAGTCGGGGTTGATGTCGTAGAGCGCCGAGATGCGGCCGCCCTGATAGGTGGTGGGGTTCTGGTCCTTCTCCGCGATCGAGGCGTTGTTGATCTGCGATTGGGGCGAACTGCCGAGCGTGCAGCCGTTCGCCGCCGTCCCCGGCAGCTTGTTGGGACAGACGCCGTTCGTCGGCGCGATGCCGAAGTAGTAGTTGCCGATGTCGCTGTTGGAGCGGGTGAAGGTGCTCGGCACGTTGTCGATGTAGCCGCCGCG
>CAXUEN010000338.1:0-3254 GCA_964249945.1 uncultured Caulobacteraceae bacterium
TGGTCAACGGCCACCTTCAGAGCCGCCTCGACGAACTGCTCCCCTGGGCATACGCGCCACGACGCCTCGCCGTCCTCACCTGACCGGACCGCTGCCAAGGCTTCAGCCCGCCCGTGGCCTCAGAGCGCCGCTTACCGTCAGGATCAAGTTGTCCAAAGTCAGGTCCGACACAGCCCTCCGAAGCCGGGTGTTCTCAAGCTCCAGCTCCTTAAGCCGCTTCACCTGGTCAGTCTTCATGCTGCCGAACTCAGCTCGCCAGCGGTAGTAGGTCTGCTCAGAGACGCCAATCGACCGCGCCGCCTCCGCAATCGACTTGCCCTGCACCGTCAGCACCTCAAACTGGCGCAGCTTGGCGACGATCTCCTCCGGCTTGGCATGCTTACCCATACGATCCTCCTCACGGACCTCAGCCCCAATGTGGGTGGATCACTTCACGGGGAGCAGACCAACCTCTTAGAGCTGTTACGGTGAGGACAATCGGAGACCCAGACCGTTTGGAAGGTATCACTCCATCGAGCGTGAAAGTATTGCTAGAGCCTACTGAAGAGTCGATCAGGAATGATGCCTTCACTGATGCCATCGCTTCAGGAACAAGGTCGGCGATGCGAACGGGTGGCGAGATCTGAGGTGACCCCGCCGCTCACTGTCCGGACTGAGGGGCTCAGCAATCACAAGCGTCTGCGGGCAGGGGCCTCCATCAATCGGACACTCCGGGCGGCCGCTATGAGCCAACCTTGCGCGTCTTCAGGCGCGACGGAGTGGGACAGGCTCCGCGCCTTCCGCTCTGCCGTCCATCGCCAGCGCAGCCGCCCTGGCGGTGCGATCGGCGGCCGCACGGACCGGATCGTCGGCTAGGTGTGCGTATTGCGCGGTGGCCTTCACATCGCGGTGGCCGAGTATGGCCCCGATGACGGGCAATGATTGGCCGCCTGCCGCGGCGAGGCTGGCGTAGGTGTGGCGCAGGTCGTGGAGGCGCACGCCTTCCAGGTCAGCTGCCGGACGGAGCTGGCGTTCCCAGAGCTTCGCGGCTCCGCCGTAGGCGGCATCCGCGGTCTCCTCTGACGGGAACACGAAAGGCGAGCTGGCTTTCCGAGGTGCGTCCGCAAGGACTTGGAGCGCGGGGGCGCCGATGGGGGCGATCCGGCCACCTGTCTTGCCGTCCTTTAGACGGAGGCAGCTGTGCTCGAAGTCTATCTCAGACCAGCGCAGTTGCTCGATCTTGGCCTTGCGGGCGCCTGTGAAGACGAGGAGCTGGATGGTGGCCAAGCCCTTTGGGTTGACGCCGGCTTCTGCGGCCTGTCTCAGCGCGGCGGACAGACGCTTGAGCTCGGCGCCTGAGAGGAAGCGCTGAGACTTGCGGTCGCGGAAGCGCTCGACGCCGCGGACGGGTTGTCTGCCCGCCATCCCTGCTTGACGGCGAAGGTGAAGATGCCGCCGAGAAGGCCTACGGTTCGCGTGGCGGTCCGCTTCCCGCCCTTGGCAGCCGCGTCGCCACGGCGCAGCCGCTCGTTTCCGCGGTGATCCTGACGCCGTTGGCCCGGAGCACCTTCGACGACGGCTTGCGGATGATGGCGGTCTTGCCCTCGGCCACGTCGCGCATGAAGCGTTCCAAGTCCGCGCTGGTGACGCTGGACAGGCGCTTGCGACCCAAGAGCGGCTTGACATGCGCCTCAATGCGAAAGCGGGCGCTGGTGAGCGTCGAGGCCTTCTTGGTGGCGACACCCTCGGCGAGGTAACGATCGCACAGCTCGGCGACGGTCAGATCGGCTCGGGCCTTCGTCCGGTCTGCCTGGGGGTCGCCGCCGAGGCGGGCGGCGCTGAGCAAGCGCTCGGCTTCCTTGCGAGCCTGGTCAGGCTTCTGGACGCCGCGGCGGCCGATCGTGAACTCCCGTTGCGCGCCCGATCGCCCGCCGCCGGCGCGGTAGAAGACGAAGTAGGTCTTCGGACCAATGGGCGTAATGCGGAGGCCGAAGCCCTTCAGCTCCGAGACCCATAGCCTGTAGATGCTGGCCCCGGGGCTGAGCCGCGTCGACCGTGCGCTTGGCGATCCGGGTCGTCTGTCGCTTCTCGCCCATGCCCCGCTCCGCCGCCGATCCAGCACCGATGTCCCAATCACGGGAGATCGCCGGAGACCTTTGGTGAACGAGAAGGCGTTTCACGGCAAGGGTTTGCGTATCAAGGAAGATCGTCGTAGATCGTCCGGAAATCGCCAGTCGGCAGCCCTCCGAAGGCAAAGGTCATAGGTTCGGATCCTGTCAGGTGCGCTAGGCGTTTCCCCGCGCGTGGCCAGGGCTGCTGGCGTTCAGGTCGGGGGCGGGTCGGCGTAGGCGGCTTTCAGCCACAGGCGGGTGCAGGCGGCGGCTGGGACCGCAAGCAGCAGGCCCGTCACGCCGAAGAGTACGCCGCCGAGGGCGTAGGCGAACATGACCACGACGGGATGCACCGCCACCGAGCGCCCCAGCACGGGGGGGGCCACCACGTCGTCGATGACGAAGCGCAGGGCTATGCCGTAGGCTACCATGAAGACCATGGTGGCGGCGCTGTGCAACTGCACAGCCAGCAGGATCACCAGGGTGGCGGAGATCAGGGGCCCAACGGCGGGCACCGTTTCCATGACGCCGAGCACCAGCGCCAGAAGCGGCGCGCCGGGCACATGCAGGACCAGGCCGTAGCCGACCCACACCGCGAGCGCGGTGAAGATCACGATGACCAGGACGCCGACATAGAAGCGCCTGAGCACCGAGAGCATCGCGGGCAGCAGGCGCTGGAGCCCTGCCCGCTGGGAGGGCGGGACCATCCAGAGAGCGCCCCTCGCCAGGGCGGGACCGGACAGCATCATGTAGAAGCTGGCGGCGGCGAACAGGACGGCGCCCGCTCCGGCCGCCAGCAGGACCGAGCCGAGCCGGGCGGCCGGGGCCAGCATCATGCCCGACTTCAGGTGGGTTTCCAGCTCGTCGGCGGCCTGCTGCGCGGTGATGCGCAGGCCGAACAGCTGGACGCCGGAGGGGTCTAGCATCCTGTCCAGGGCGGCCCGCAGCGGGTCCGCACCCGAGGCGCCGAGGTGCACCAGGTGGCCGGCGGCGCCCAGGCCGGCCCCGACGGCCAGCGCCGATCCCGAGGCGACGAGGGCGAGCCAGACCTCGACGCCCGCCAGCCAGCGGGGCTGGCGGGTGCGCCGCTGCAGTCCTCCCACCAGGGGCTCGCAAATGAAGCTGACGATGGCGGCCAGGACGAAGGGGAGCAGCACCCAGGTC
>CAXUEN010000339.1:0-3247 GCA_964249945.1 uncultured Caulobacteraceae bacterium
GGCGCGCGCCGCGGGCGGCCGCGCCACGGGCGGCCCCGCCGCGGGCGCCACGGTTCGATCCTAGCCGGCTGCTGGTCCCCTCGCCGGACTTCGGCGCGCGCGGGCGGCTGGTGCTGCTGGCGCTGGCGGTGACCGCGATCATGGCCGTGTGGCTCGGCATGACGAACTGGGACAGCCTGGACGCCGGCTATGGCGACACCGACGACGCCACCCGTCTGGTTGCGGTGCGGGCGCTGCTGGGCGGCCAAGGCTGGTGGGACCAGATGGTGAGCCGCTTCCAGCCGCCCATGGGCCTATGGATGCACTGGTCGCGCCTGCTCGACGGCGGCATCGCGGGCCTGGACCGAATGTTCCGCCTGGCCCTGTCGGCGGAGGATGCGGAGTTCGCCACCCGCTTCACCTGGCCCCTGCTGTGGATCTTCCCCGCCGCGCTGGCGGCGCTGCTGAACGCGCGCCGGCTCGGCCGGGGCCTGGTCAGCAACGCTGCGGTGATCGTGTGCGCGGTGATCCTGGCCAGCGACCTCTACCTTTACGTCCAGTTCCGGCCCGGGCGAATCGACCACCACGACGTGCAGATGACCTGCGCCTTCCTGGCGCTCGCCGGCGCCACCCTGCCGTCGCGGGTGCGTGGCGCGGTGCTGGCGGGCGTCGCTACCGGGATCGGCATGGCAGTAGGGCTGGAGAGCCTGGTGTTCAGCGCCGCCATAGGCACCATGCTGGCGCTCCGCTTCGGCATCCATCGCGAGCAGGCGAGGGCGGCGCAGGCCTATGGCGTGGCCCTCGCCGCGACTACCGTCCTGGCCTTCGCCGTCCAGACCCCGCCGTGGCGCTGGGGTGTTGAGGCGTGCGACATGCTTTCCTGGAACCTTGTCGCCGCCCTGCTGGTGGCGGGACTGGGGCTCGCGGCACTAGCTTGGTTCGCCGCCGGGCTGCCCCGGCCGGTGAGGCTCGGCCTGCTGGCGGGGCTTGGGGGGGTGTCCGGCGGCGTCTACCTGGCGCTCTACCCCCACTGCCTCCACGGCTTCTTCGCCGACGTGGACCCCCGCATCCGGCCTATCTGGCTGAACTACGTGCAGGAGGTGCGGCCGATCAACCTGGTGCTGAAGCGCAACCTCGCAGACGGGGTGGAGCGCATCGCGCCCTGGGCTCTGGGCGGGATCGCCTGGCTGCTGCTGGGATTGCGGGCCGAGCACCGGCGCGATTTCGCCTACTGGCTGAACGGGCTCTGCTTGGCGCTCGGCATAGGGGCGGCGGCCAGCGCCATCCGCATGACGGGCTATGCGGAGTGGTTCTCCGTCTCCATCGTGGCGGCCGCTACCGCCGAGGTGCTGGCCTGGAGCCGCTATCGCAACTGGCTGGCGGTGGTGCTGGCCGCGGCGGTAGCGAGCCCTGTGACGGCTTCGGGGCTGGCCAGCCAGGCCACCAACCGCATCGTCCCCCTGCTGCCGTCCAAGACCCACGTCAAGCGGGGCTCCCAAGCGACAGTTAAGAAGAAGCCGGCGCCGGTGGACCGCTGCTTCGACATCAATTCCTTCGACACGCTGGACAACGCGGAACCTGCGGGCATCGTGCTGGGCGAGGTGGACCTTGGCCCCTTCGTGCTGGCCAACACGGACGACAGCGCGCTCGCCGGCCCCTACCACCGCATGAGCTGGGGCATCCTGCGCGCCCACGCCATCCTCAAGGCGCCGGCGGACGGCCCCGCCGCCGACCTCGCCCGCCAAGCCGGGATCGGCTACGTGCTGGAGTGCCGGATGCATGCGGGCCATGGCGACCGCGCCGACATGGCGAAGGGAGCCCTGCAGAAGCGCCTGGACGCCGGCCAGCCGCCGAGCTGGCTGCAGCCCCTGTCGGCGAAGACCAACCCGCTGCAGGCTTACCGCGTACTGGCGCCGGGTCAGGTGGCGGGGCCCGCCCCTGCGCAGCCGGCGAAGGCCGCACCCCTCAAGGGGAGCTAGGCTTGAACGGTTCGAGATCGCCTTCTCCGCTCCTGCAAAGCGGGGGAGGAGAAGGATGCTGACCCGCCTCTGGCGCTGGCTTGGCCGCACCTGGAAGGTGCTGTTCCTGTGGGAGCTGAGCGCCGTCGCCTGGGCGATCCTGGCCTCCTACTTCACCCTCGGCCGGCGCGGACACCTGGACTGGACCCATCACGCCATCGGGCGGGACTTCATCAATTCCTGGACCGCGGGCCACCTCATCCTGTCGGGCCAGGTGAACGACATCTTCCAGCCGCGCCTGTTCCTTGGCCACGAGCGCGCCCTGTTCGATCCCCGCCTGCCCTTCCACTTCTGGTCCTATCCGCCGCCCAACCTGTTCCTGGTGCTGCCGCTGGGCTTCACGCCCTACATGGCGGGCTTGGCGCTGTGGAGCTTGGCGGGGCTGGTGGCGCTGGGGTTCGGCCTGCGCGCCTGGACCCGGGCGCCGTGGACCTGGGGCTTGCTCATGCTGGCGCCAGCGGAGGCGGTGAACATCGGGCTGGGCCAGAACGGCGCCTTCACCGCGGCCCTGCTGATCGGGGGCCTCAGCCTGATCGACCGCCGCCCGGTATTGGCCGGCGCCCTGCTGGGCCTGCTGATCTTCAAGCCGCAGATCGCGGTGCTGCTGCCCGTTGCGGTCCTGGCCGGGCGCCGGTGGAAGACCGTGGGAGCGGCCGCCGCGGTCGTCGTCCTGGTGGTCGCCCTGTCCGTGCTGATCTTCGGGACCGGGCCCTGGGCGGGCTTCTTCGGCCCGACCCTGAGGATGCAGGGGCTAATGCTGCGCCAGGGCCACGGGCCGTTCCAGTGGATGATGCCGTCGGCCTACATGTCGGCGCGCACCTTCCGCCTGCCGATGGTCCAGGCCCTGGCGGCGCAGGCGCCCTTCACCCTGCTGGCGGGGGTCCTGACCGCCTGGGCCTGGTGGCGGCGCGACAAGCCGCTGGACGTCCGCGCCGCAATCCTGATGATGGCCACCTTCGTGGCGAGCCCCCAGGCCTTCAACTACGACCTGGTCCCCGCCGCCGTCGCTGCCCTGGTCCTGCTCCGCCGCGACCGGCGGGTCTATGTCGGCCTGCCCCTGGCGGTGCTGGTCTGGACGGCGCCGATGGCCATGATGGCGCTGGAGTGGGTGCACGCCCCGGTTACCCCCCTGGTGCTCGCCGCAGCGCTGGTCCGCCTCGCCATGCTGCCGGATGCGCAGGGGCCCCAGCGGCCGCGGCGGCGGCCGGTGATGACGCCTGCGGCCGTCTAGGCGCGCATGGTCGCTCGCC
>CAXUEN010000340.1:0-3232 GCA_964249945.1 uncultured Caulobacteraceae bacterium
ATTCGGACCGACGCGACCTTCGCCAGCAGGTCTGGACCACCTTCTATGCCCGCGGCGACAACAAGGACGCCCACGACAACACCCGCACCATCATCCCGCACATCCTGCAGCTCCGCGCCGAGAAGGCCCACCTGATGGGCTTCCCCGACTACGCCAGCTGGAAGCTGCAGGACGAGATGGCCAAGACGCCGGACGCCGCCATGGGGCTGATGATGCGGGTCTGGCCGGCGACGGTCGCCCGCATCCACCAGGAAGTCGCCGACATGCAGGCGCTGTCGGAAAGCCAGGGCGCACGCATCAGGATCGAGCCCTGGGACTATCGCTACTACGCCGAGAAGGTGCGGAAGGCGAAGTACGACGTCGATATGAACCAGGTGAAGCCCTACCTGCAGCTCGACCACATCAAGGAGGGCATGTTCTGGGCCGCGGGCCAGCTCTACGGCTTTCAGTTCGTCAGGCTTCAGGGCATTCCGACCTACGAGCCGGAGATGCAGGTCTACGAGGTCCGCGATCGGGCCGGCCGCCACGTAGGCGTCTGGTACTTCGACCCCTATGCGCGGCCGGGCAAGAACTCCGGCGCCTGGATGAGCGACTATCGGCCTCAGTCGCGGCTGGACGGTCATGATGTGCCGGTGATCGTCTCCAACAACGCCAACTTCGTGAAGCCGGCTCCCGGCCAGCCTGTGCTGATCTCCTGGGACGACGCCAACACCATGTTCCACGAGTTCGGCCATGCGCTGCACGGGCTGAACTCCAACGTCACCTACGAGTCGCTGGCCAGCCCCAGCCAGGCCCAGGACTTCGTGGAGTTCCCCTCCCAGCTGAACGAGAACTGGCTGTGGACGCCCGAGGTGCTGAACCGCTTCGCCGTCAATGCACAGGGCCAGCCGATCCCGCCGGAGCTGGTGCGCAAGCTCCGCGCCAGCCAGACGTTCAACACCGGCTTCAGCGTCGGCGAATACCTGTCGGCCGCCATAATCGACATGAAGCTGCACACCACCCCGCAAGGCCCGGGGATCGCGCCCATCGACCCCGACGCCTTCGAGAAGACCGAGCTGGCCAAGCTCGGCATGCCGTCCGAGATCGTGATGCGTCACCGCACGCCCCAGTTCCAGCATATCTTCGCCGGTGACGCCTATGCGGCGGGCTACTACAGCTATCTGTGGGCCGAGGTGCTGGACCACGACGCCTACGAAGCCTTCCTGGAGGCGGGCGGCCCCTACGACCAGGCGACCGCAAAGCGCCTGCACGACACCATCATGCAGGTCGGCTACACCGTGCCGCCCGACGTGGCGTACCGCAACTTCCGCGGCCGGGACGCGCAGGTGGGAGCGTATCTAAGGTCGAAGGGCTTCCCGGACGGTGTTGCGGAGTAGGTATGCCCTCCTCCCCGCTTTGCAGGGGAGGAGAAGATCAACCTCGTTTGCGCACCGCTTTCGCCGCCTTCGCCAGGCATTGCGGGTAGAGCACATGCTCCGCCGCCAGCACCCGCGCCGCCAGGCTCGCTTCGTCGTCGCCTGGGACCACCGGGACCTCGGCCTGGCCGATCGGCTCGCCTTCGTCCACGCCCTCGCTCACCCAGTGCACCGTGCAGCCCGCGGAGCTGTGGCCGGCCTTCAGCGCCCGGACATGGGTGTGAAGGCCGGGGAAGTGGGGCAGCAGGCTCGGATGGATGTTGATCATGCGGCCGGACCAGGCTTGGACGAAGCTCGGCGTCAGCACCCGCATGTAGCCGGCGAGCGCGACCAGCTCCACGCCCGCGCCCCGCAGATGCGCGTCCAGCGCCGCTTCGTGGGCGGCGCGGTCCTCGCCGAAGGGGCGATGGTCCACCTCCTCCGCCGCGATCCCGGCGTCCCGCGCGCGCTGCAGGCCGCCGGCGTTCGGGTTGTTGGACAGCACCAGCACGATCTCGGCGGGATAGTCCGCCGCCCGGGCCGCGGCGATGAGGGAGGCGAGGTTCGATCCGCGGCCGGAGACCAGGACCGCCGTGCGGACCCTGCTCACGCCGCCGCCAACTCGCCGATCACGAACGCCTCCTCGCCCGCGTTCAGCAGGGCCGCCAGCACCGCGGGCGCCGCGGCCGGCTCCACCACCAGCATGAAGCCTACGCCGCAGTTGAAGGTGCGCCTGAGCTCCGCGTCCGCCACGCCGCCTTCGCGCTGCAGCCAGTCGAACACCGGCGGCAGGGACCAGGCGGCCCAGTCAAGGCGCGGCGCCAGGCGTCCGGCGATCGCCCGTGGCGGGTTTTCCACCAGACCGCCGCCGGTGATGTGGGCGGCCCCCTTGATCGCGCCGGCCTTCATCAGCGGCAGGACGGTCTTCACGTAGATGCGCGTGGGGCGCATCAGGGCCTCCGCCAGGCTCACGCCCGGTTCGAACGGCGCCTGCGCCTCCCAGCCGATCCCCGCGCGCTCGACCACGCGACGGATCAGCGAGTAGCCGTTGGAATGCGGGCCGGACGAGGCCAGCCCGATGAGCAGGTCGCCCGGCTGCTGCGCCTCGAGCCGCGGCAGCACCCGCCCGCGCTCCAGCGCGCCCACCGAGAAGCCGGCGAGGTCGTAGTCGTCGCCTGAGTACATGCCCGGCATCTCGGCCGTCTCGCCGCCCACCAGCGCGCAGCCGGCCTGTCGGCAGCCCTCGGCGATACCCGTCACCACCCGGCGTGCGGCGACCACGTCCAGCTTTCCAGTGGCGTAGTAGTCCAGGAACATCAGCGGCTCGGCGCCCTGGGCCAGCAGGTCGTTGACGCACATGGCCACCAGGTCGACGCCCACCGTGTCGTGGCGCCCCGTCAGAATAGCGATCTTCAGCTTGGTGCCCACCCCGTCGGTGGTGGTGACGATCAGCGGGTCGGCGTAGCCCGCGGCCTTCAGGTCGAACAGGGCGCCGAAGCCGCCGAGGCTCGCCTCCGCGCCAGGACGGGCGGTGGCGCGGGCCAGCGGCTTGATCGCCTCCACCAGCGCCTCGCCGGCGTCGATGTCCACGCCTGCACCCGCATAGGTGAGGCCGTTCGCCTGATCGCTCATCAAAATCCGTCCAAGGCGGGCGCGTCCTGCGCCTGCCCTTGGAGGCGCGCCGAACCAAGCTATAGCTAGCCCATGACGCCGATCACTTCCAATGCCGAGCTCGAGGCCTTCTGCGGCTACCTGGCCGACCAGCCCTTCATCGCGGTGGACACCGAGTTCATGCGCGAGACCACCTACTGGCCCAAGCTCTGCCTGATCCAGGCGGC
>CAXUEN010000341.1:0-3228 GCA_964249945.1 uncultured Caulobacteraceae bacterium
CCCCGACCCTCCCCTCAAGGGGGAGGGGGAACAGGGTCAGTGCTTAAGCGCTGTGAGCGCGAGCAGGATCAGCCCTCCGGCTACAGTCGCGTAGGCGATGCAGCCAAGCTCGTAGATCAGCGTGGTGGGCGCTGACAGGCGGTCGACCACGTTGATGGTCTTCACCGGCTTGGTGGGCGTCTTCATTTGAATGGCGAGCCTCCGCCTTGCGGACAGCCCTTGCCGGTGAGGCAGGCTAGGCCGCCCTTGGCCGTGTCGATGGCTTTGGTGTCTTCGTCCTTGATGAAGGCGGCCTTGTCGGCGACCCCGCCGACGGTGCTCTTCACCGCATCCACCGAGGCGCCGGCCTTGTCGGCGGAGACGACGGCGGCGGTGTGGACCGCGTCGGCGGTCATGAACAGCGCCTTGAAGTTGGCTGCGAAGATAAGCAGCAGGCCCAGCACGATGGCGCAGGCGCCGATCCGGCCGGATTTCTTCATGAAGTCCTGGTTGGAGACCATGTCGACGTAGTCGCGCGGCCCCTCGGCCTCGGCCTGGCGCTCCGCCTCGAAGGCGGCGCTCTCGGCGCGGGTGGTGCGGCGGAGGTCCGCGAACGAGGCCGGTACGAAGCCTTCCGGCCGCGACTCGCTGCTCGACTCCGACATCACCTCGTCCGCACCGTTAGGATCCCGCAGCAGGGTTAAGCCACAGTGATCAACGACCGGTTTCGAGACGTGGTTAATGCGAACCGAACGTCGCCCGGCTTGACCTTCCACCGCATCGCCTCTAAAGACGCGCCTCTGTTTCGAGGCTGGGCGGCTCGCCGTTCGGCCCGGAGCGCATGATTGGGGCCTGAGCGCCCGCCGGTTCGCCCACAGCGTGCGAGCCGGCCTATCGTGTTTGCGATGGCGCAGGCGGTCTGGCGGGCTTCGCGGACAGGATCGAAGACCGAGCGAGGGCGTCCGGCCTGACGGCGCAGTCCTCCCAGACGAACGAAAAGAGCGAATGCCTACAGTCAACCAGCTGATCCGCAAGCCCCGCCGCCCGCCGGTGGACCGCAACACCGTGCCGGCCCTGAAGGGCTCGCCCCAGCGCCGCGGCGTCTGCACCCGGGTCTACACCACCACGCCGAAGAAGCCGAACTCCGCGCTCCGCAAGGTCGCCAAGGTGCGCCTGACCTCAGGCATCGAGGCGGTGTGCTACATCCCGGGCGAGGGCCATAACCTGCAGGAGCACTCCGTGGTGCTGATCCGTGGCGGCCGGGTGAAGGACCTTCCGGGCGTGCGCTACCACATCCTGCGCGGCGTGCTCGACACCCAGGGCGTGAAGAACCGGAAGCAGCGCCGTTCGCTGTACGGCGCCAAGCGTCCGAAGTGATCTGTAGCGAAGCGGAAGATCACCCCGGCGCAGGCCGGGGTCCAGAAGAAGAGAGAGTCTAGATGTCCCGCCGTAGACGCGCAGATAAGCGCGAAGTCCTGCCCGATCCCAAGTTCGGCGACCTGATCGTCACCAAGTTCATGAACTACGTCATGTATGAGGGCAAGAAGGCCGTCGCCGAGAACATCGTCTACGGCGCCTTCGACCTGATCAACACGCGCAGGCGCGACATGGACACCATCCAGGTGTTCCACACCGCGCTCGACAACGTGGCGCCGGCCGTGGAGGTCCGCTCCCGCCGGGTCGGCGGCGCAACCTACCAGGTGCCTGTCGAGGTGCGCCCCGAGCGTCGCCGCGCGCTGGCCATCCGCTGGCTGGTCAACGCCGCCCGCAACCGCGGCGAGAACACCATGACCGAGAAGCTGGCGGCGGAGCTGCTCGACGCATCCAACAACCGCGGCACGGCGGTGAAGAAGCGCGAGGATACCCACAAGATGGCCGAGGCCAACCGCGCCTTCTCGCATTACCGCTGGTAACGGTTTATATATAGGACTGACGGCGCGGGCGGCCTTCATGAGGTCTCCCGCCGACCGACCCCTGACATGATCGACGCGCGCGACAGCCGCCCGACCTGACCCAAGAGCGTACGCCCATGCCCCGCCAGCACGCCATCGAGGACTACCGCAACTTCGGGATCATGGCGCACATCGACGCCGGCAAGACCACGACCACCGAGCGGATCCTCTACTACACCGGCAAGAGCCACAAGATCGGCGAAGTCCATGACGGCGCCGCCACCATGGACTGGATGGAGCAGGAGCAGGAGCGGGGGATCACCATCACCTCCGCCGCCACCACCGCCTACTGGAACGGCAAGCGCCTCAACATCATCGACACCCCCGGCCACGTGGACTTCACCATCGAGGTGGAGCGCTCGCTCCGCGTGCTCGACGGCGCTGTGGCGGTGCTGGACGGCAACCAGGGCGTGGAGCCCCAGACCGAGACGGTGTGGCGCCAGGCCGACCGCTACGACGTTCCGCGCATCGTGTTCGTCAACAAGATGGACAAGATCGGTGCCGACTTCGACATGTGCCTGCGCACCATCCGCGAGCGGCTGGGCGTGAAGGCGGTGCCGATCCAGCTTCCCATCGGTTCGGAAACCTCGCTGAAGGGCCTGGTGGACCTGGTCCGCATGAAGGCGGTGGTCTGGGACAGCGAGGGCCTTGGCGCCAACTACCACGACGAGGACATCCCCGCCGACATGGTCGAGGCCTGCAAGGCCGCGCGCAACTACATGGTGGAGAACGCCGTCGAACTCGACGACGAGGCCATGACCGCCTATCTCGACGGCGAGGAGCCTTCGGTAGAGGTGCTGAAGAAGTGTCTCCGGATCGCGGTGCTGAAGGGGACCTTCTACCCGATCCTGTGCGGCTCGGCGTTCAAGAACAAGGGCGTGCAGCCCCTGCTCGACGCAGTGGTGGACTACCTGCCCTCGCCGCTCGACATCCCGCCGACCAAGGGTATTGACTTCAAGACCGAGGCCGAGGTGGTGCGTAAGGCCTCGGACACCGAGCCGCTGTCTGTGCTGGCGTTCAAGATCATGGACGACCCCTTCGTGGGCTCGCTAACCTTCTGCCGTATTTATTCGGGGAAGCTCGACACGGGCCTGGGCCTGCTGAACTCCACCCGCGACAAGCGCGAGCGGGTCGGCCGCATGCTGCTGATGCACTCCAACAACCGCGAGGACATCAAGGAAGCCTATGCCGGCGACATCGTCGCGCTGGCCGGCCTGAAGGACACCCGCACCGGGGACACCCTGTGCGACCCGACCAAGAGCCCGGTGATCCTGGAGAAGATGAACTTCCCCGCGCC
>CAXUEN010000342.1:0-3221 GCA_964249945.1 uncultured Caulobacteraceae bacterium
TCAAGAGTCGGTCGAGCGACCGGTGACGCGCACGGTCATCGGCTCAGGCGTCGGCAAGCTGGGGCAGGACATGGCTGCGGGCGCGCACCACGTCGTCTTCAAAGTCGATCTCGGTCCAGGGCAGGTCGCTCACGTCCACTGCGCTGAACCGGTCGGGATCAGCCAGGATCAGGTCCCGGACAGCCTCCTCATACTCCACATCCAGCCGGCCGGTCGAGACATAGGCGTCACACCTGGCGGCCAGATCGGCCGCCGTCCGGGCGGAGAAGCGGAAGAAGCCCACCGATTCGCCGTGCCAATCGTGGGCGTGCTCCGGGCGCTTGCGGAAGTCCACAATCCGCTCCCGGCCATCGGATCTCCGGCGGAAGCAGAGCTTGACCGGCTCGTCGCCGGGCTCCAGCTCCCGGTCTACCAGCAGGGTGGCCTCCGCAGCCCCGTCGCCGAGCCGTGCAAGCATGCGGGCGTCGCAGAGCACGTCGGCGTCCTTCAGGATGACGTCGCGCCCCGCCCGGAGCCGCTCGCCCTGGGTCCACAGGGAGACCAGGCTGCCCCGCCGGTATCGCGGGTTCTCCACGAAGCTGACCTGCGCCACCGGGGCCAGCGCCGCCACCGCCTCGCGCAGTCGGTCCGCCTCGTGCCCGACGGTGAAGACGATTTCGCGCACGCCGACGGCCTCCAGGTTACGGATGTGGCGGGCCAGCAGAGTGCGGCCGGCGAAGTCCAGTAGCGCCTTGGGTCCCTCGTGACTGGCGCCCAGCCGCCGCCCGACGCCGGCCGCCAGGATCACGGCCACGTCCTGGGTGAAAGGGGGTGTTTGCATTACATACCGGCGACAATAGAATGGAGCGACGCCTAGCTGGTCCCGGTCCACACCGCACTAGCGAATCTTCGCGCAGCCGTCGGCTGCGGCCCGGTCGAAAGTCCCGCCTCCTTGAACACGCCCCTGCGCACCTCTCCGGCGGCGATCCCCGCCGACTCCGATCCCGCCGGGGCGCCCGACGCCCGAACCCGGTCCTCGGCGCTGCGCGAGCAGGTGCTGTCGCCGGCCCTCTGCTTCCTCATGGAGGCGCACAACGGCCTCTCCGCGAAGATCGCGCAGGAGGCGGGTTTCAGCGGCCTGTGGGCCTCGGGCCTGACCATCTCCGCCAGCCTGGGCCTGCGCGACTCCAACGAGGCGTCCTGGACCCAGGTGCTGGACGTGCTGGAGTACATGACCGACGCGGTGGACATCCCCGTCCTGGTGGACGGCGACACCGGCTACGGCAACTTCAACAGTGTGCGCCGCTTGGTGCGAAAGCTCTGCGAGCGCCAAGTGGCCGGCGTCTGCATCGAGGACAAGCTGTTCCCCAAGACCAACAGCTTCATCGGCGAAGCCCAACCCTTGGCCGACATCGACGAGTTCTGCGGGCGCATCAAGGCCGGCAAGGACAGCCAGCTCGACGACGATTTCGTGCTGGTCGCCCGTGTGGAGGCCCTGATCTCCGGCCGCGGCATGGAGGAGGCCCTGACCCGCGCGGAGGCCTACCACTCCGCCGGCGCCGACGCGATCCTGATCCACTCCAAGCAGTCCACCGCCACCGAGATCCTGGAGTTCACCCGGCGCTGGGGCGGCCGGGCGCCGGTGGTGATCGTGCCGACCATGTACTACGCCACCCCTACCGAGCACTTCCGCCAGGCGGGCGTCTCGACCATCATCTGGGCCAACCACCTGATGCGCGCCTCGATCACCGCCATGCGCGAGACCGCCCGCCGCATCCACGACGACCAGTCCCTGGTGGAGGTCGAAGGCCGGGTGGCCAGCGTAGGCGACATCTTCCGCCTGGTCGGCAACGCCGAGCTTGAGGCCGCCGAGCGCCGCTACCTGCCCGACAAGGCCCGCGCCCGCGCCGTGGTGCTGGCCGCCTCCTCGGGCGACCTGGGTGAGCTGACCGCTGATCGGCCCAAGTGCATGATCGACGTGCGGGGCGAGACCCTGCTCCAGCGGCTCGTGGGCGTGCTGAACGAGGAGGGCGTCCGCGAAGTGTCGGTGGTGCGCGGCTATCGCAAGGAAGCCGTCTCCGCCAAGGGCGCCCGCCTGGTCGATAACGACAGATATGCGGAGACTGGCGAGGTCTTCTCCCTGGCCCAGGCCCGCGACCAGCTGGTGGGCGAGGCGGTGGTGGCCTATGGCGACGTGCTGTTCCGCAACTTCATCCTGGACAGCCTGCTGGGCTCCAAGGCCGACATCGTCCTAGCCGTCGACGCCCGCACTCCCTCCGGCGCCGAGACACCGCGCCTGCGCGACTTGGTCGCCGCCGACCGCTGGTACTCAGGCGACTATCTCGACAGCGCGCCCGCCCAGCTGGTGCGCATGGCGAGCGACCTGGCGCCGAGCGAAGCCGCCGGCGAGTGGATGGGCCTGGCCCGCTTCAGCGCCACGGGCGCCGAGTCGCTCCGCGCCGAGCTCGACGCCCTGAAGGCCGAGGGCCTGCTGGAGACCGCCGACATGCCGCTCCTCTTCACCCGCCTGGCGGCGAAGCATGTCGTGCGGGTGAAGTACTTCACCGGCCACTGGATGGACGTGGACACCCTCACCGACGTGGCGGCGGCCCGGAACTTCACCTGACCTGTCCTCCCTCTCCTGCGGGAGAGGGAGCCAATGGCAAACGCCCGACGAGTTCCGCCGCGCTGGCCTCAGCGCGGCTTCGTCGGTTTGGAGCCAACCCCGCGTGGGGCAACGCATGTCAAAAAAAGCGCGTACGCTTACGCGCCTCTACAGGGCGCGGATCCTGCGCCGCGGTTGAGTCCGCCGCCGTCAGAGCCTGGGCGTTGTCTAGGCCACCGAAGAAAACGCCGCCGAGTCCACCGCAGGCATGACGCCTGCCCGCTTTGCGTCGGGAGCCTAACCCAGCGGCCGCTACCGCTCGGGCGCGAGGCGCCCTAGAAGGCGGTGATGATCACGGCGGACGACTTTATCGCCCACGCCACGGCGGCGGGGTTCGATTTCTACACCGGCGTGCCGTGCAGCTACCTGACGCCTCTGATCAACGGCGTGCTGTCGGACCGGGCGCTGCGCTATGTCGGCGCGGCGAGCGAGGGGGAGGCGGTGGCGATCGCTGCCGGCGCCGGGCTGGGCGGGCGCGGCACGGCGGTGATCTGCCAGAACTCCGGGCTGGGCAACGCGGTCAACCCGCTGACCTCGCTGAACGCGCCGTTCCGCATCCCGACCCTGCTGGTCGTCA
>CAXUEN010000343.1:0-3220 GCA_964249945.1 uncultured Caulobacteraceae bacterium
CCGCGTTCTTCGCGCTCGGCGGTTATGCGATGGGCATGTACCTGATGCGCGAGATCGGCGCGCGCGGTGTCTACGGCAACCCGCGGCTGCCCGATTTCATGGTGTTCCTGAACTGGCAGACGCTGCCCTGGTACTGGGGGGGTTCGACTGGTTCGCCTTCGCCGCGCTGATGGCGATGGCGGCGCAGGGCAGGGCCGTGACCGGCGCGCCCACCCAGTCCGGGCGGTACAGCACCCGTCGCAGCCGCCAGAGGCCCAGCGGCGTGGCGCCGTCGCCCTCGCGCTTGTCGGCCGCCGCGATCACGCCGCTCCGGCCGAGCGCGCAGGCGACCTCGCGCCCGCCGAGCCGCAGACGACCGTCGCTACAGGCGGTGAAGATCACCCGGGCGCTCCCGCCGTCCGCTTTGCGCAACATGCGCGCCGGCGCCATATGCCGTCTCATGGCCCAGCAGAAAACCATCCTGATCGTCGACGACGACGAGGACCTCCGCGGCGCCCTGGCCGAGCAGATCGATGAGGAGGACGAGTTCACCACGCTTCAGGCCGCGACCGCCCGCGCGGGGATCACGCGCGCGCAGACGGATCGCCCGGACCTGATCCTGATGGACGTGGACCTGCCCGACATGGACGGCCGCCACGCGTGCGCGGAGCTGCGCCGCGACGGCGTGACCGCGCCGATCATCATGCTGACCGCGGCCGCCGAGGACGCCGATGCGGTGCAGGGCCTGGACGCCGGGGCCGACGACTACGTCACCAAGCCGTTCCGCTATGCGGTGCTGCTGGCCCGCATCCGCGCGCAGCTGCGCAGCCACGAGCAGTCCGAGCACGCCGTCTTCCATATCGGCCCCTACACCTTCCGCCCCGCCCAGAAGCTCCTCACCGACGACCGGGCGCGCAAGATCCGCCTGACGGAGAAGGAGACCAACATCCTGAAGTACCTCTACCGCGCCGGCGAGAAGCCCGTACCGCGGGAGGAGCTGCTGACCCAGGTCTGGGGCTACAACGCCGAGGTCACCACCCACACGTTGGAGACCCACATCTACCGCCTGCGCCAGAAGATCGAGCCTGAGCCGGGCTCGGCCCGCCTGCTGCTGACCGATGCGGGGGGATATCGGCTGGCGATTTGAGGGGGTGCGCGACCCGCCGCCCTCACACCTGCAGGTCCACCGTCACCGGCGCATGGTCCGAAGGCCGCGCCCATCCGCGGACCTCGTCGTGAACCCGCGCCGACACCCGCCCGCCGGCCCGCGCCGCGCCCATCAGCCCGGGCGAGCCCCACAGGTGGTCCAGCCGCAGGCCCCGGTTGGAGGCGCGGAAGTCCGCCGCCCGGTAGCTCCACCAGGAGAACAGCTTCTGCGGGTTGGGGACGGCCTCCCGCACCAGGTCGGTGAAGCGAAGCGAGGCCTTCAGCGCCGCCATCGCCTCGACCTCGATGGGGGTGTGGCTGACGATGCGCGACATGTGGCGGTGGCTCCACACGTCATGCTCGCCCGGCGCGATGTTGAAGTCGCCGGCCAGCAGCAGCGGCGCGGACGGGTCGCGCGCCGCCATCGCGGCGGTCAGCCGCTCGTAGAAGTCCAGCTTGTGGTCAAACTTGGGGTTGGCCTCACGGTCGGGCGTGTCGCCGCCGGCGGGGATGTAGAAGTTCTGCACCTCCACGCCCGCGATCACCCCGGAGACGCAGCGGGCGTGGCCCTCGCGGCAGACGTCGAGCCCGGGCGCGTCCCCGATCGGCAGGCGCGAGGCGATGGCCACCCCGTGCCAGCCCTTCTGGCCGGCGATCCTCAGGTGCGGCAGCCCCATCTCGGCGAAGGCCGCCCGTGGGAACTCGCCGTCGCGGCACTTGATCTCCTGCAGGCACAGCACGTCGGTCCCGCTCTCGGCCACGAAGCGGGCCACCTGGTCGGCGCGCAGGCGCACCGAGTTGATGTTCCAGGTCGCCACCCGCATGGGGGCGTCAGCGCACGCCGCGGATGTAGAACAGGCCCGGCGCCAGGTGCTCGGCGGGGCTGAGCGGGCCGAGCCTCACCTGGGTCGCGCGACCCTGGCCCGTCACCAGCGTCCAGCCGCGGAGCGCGATGGGGTCGCTGCGGAACTGCAGGATGATCTTCCCCTCCGCCCCGCCCCGGCCGTCGTGGGCGGTGATGGAGAAGCCGTCGGCGGTCTGCTCCACGTCGGTGACGTTGACCCCCCGGTCCAGCCGCACCTGCCGCGCCAGCAGCAGCGCCAGCGGCGTGCGCCCCAGCGGATACTCGTTGAAGGTCTTCAGCCGCCGGTCGGACACGCCCACGAACTGCCCGTCCGACACCACCAGCAGGCCCGCGGGCGGATCGTACTCGAACCGCGCCTTGCCCGGCCGCTGCAGATACAGCATGCCGGTGGACGACTCGCCGTTGGGATCGGTCTGGCTGAACCGCCCGGTGACCGTCTTCAGGTTCTGCAGGTAGTCGGTGGCCCGTGCGACCTGCGCCTGCTGGTCCAGCGCGAGATCGGCGGCGCCGCTTCGGGCGAGGACAGGCAGGGGCGCAGCGGTCCCGGACAGCGAGACGGCGAGCGCCAGGACGGCGAGGTGGCGGAAGATCAAGGCGCGGACCCTCAAGGTGAGCCTCGTCCTTCTAGGGCGTCCTGGCGCGGGAGACGAGCCTTGAGCGACGCCGGACCGCCCTCACCCCGACGCGTCCCGCCGCGCTGGCCTCTGCGTGGCTTCGTCGGTCTGGAGCCACCCCCCGCGTGGGGCGAACGCATGTCAAAGACCGTTTACGCTTACGCGCCCCCACAGGGCGCGGGTCCTGCGCGGCGGTTGGGTTCGCCGCCGTCAGTTCCTGGGCGTTGTCCAGGCCTACGATGCCTTTGAGACGATGTAGTTGATTGGCGGCCCTCATGCTGCGCCTGACCGGAGACGATCAGGTGGCGCCTTCCGGCCCCGGGTTTGCGCAGTTGTTTCGTCCCGCTGCCCGTTCTATCGGAGCCGCCGTGAGCGCAGTCCTAGCCGAAGGCGGGGCGGGAGATGACGGGTCGCCGCTCTGAGCGCGGTGGGTGCGCCGCCGTGCTCGGCGCGGTCAAGGCGACCTCGCTGTCGCGAGGCGAGCGTGCCGCTCGACCTTGACCGCCCTTCCGCGCGACGGCTGACGCGTGAGCGTCGGGACGCGGGGCGTCCCGTATAGACGTCCGATCGCCTCCGGCGGATCGAACACAGGGCTGGGGCAAGGAAGAGCACTCAT
>CAXUEN010000344.1:0-3201 GCA_964249945.1 uncultured Caulobacteraceae bacterium
GACCCTCCCCTCAAGGCAAGTCTGCGGGTCAGCTTGCAGCCAACCCGCTCATCCCGGGGTTCGCCGGACCGGGCGGAGGAAGGTGGACGTAAGGCTTGTGCGGGTCTCGCCTTACGCGCCCGCCTTCTTGGCGAAGAACTGGCACCAGCCGTTGGGGGAGATGACGCCGGCCACCTGCTTGCAGGTCCCGTTCGCGTCGGCCTTGGGGCCGGGAATGAAGTAGTTGCAGATCGCGCAGTGGGCCGCGCCCTTGGGCTTGGTCTGGTACTTGGCGTTGGCCTGGGTCACCACGCCCGCTTCCGCCTGGGTCGGCAGCAGGAGAGGCAGGCTCGCCAGTGCGGCGCCCCCGATCACGATCGTGCGCCGTGATGCGGGCTTCTTTTCGTCCGTCATGCTTGCTCCCTATGTCGTTCGCACGGTCGTGGCTTCCGCCAGTTGGGTAACGGCCGTGAGCTTGAGGCCAAGATACTGCTGCGGCGAAGGATGTCGATATACTTCCTTGTAAACCCGCCAACGTCGAGCCGACATCATCCGTTCCCATGCAGATCATTCCGGCTGGCGGCGGGCGCCTCTAGCGGCGACAGCAATCGAAGCTGACGCCCCTGATGAGATTGCAATTCGTTTGCAAGAAGACGGCGGTGCTCCTCGCCTCGAATACAGGGCGGCGCGGCCTCGGCGCGCCCTTAACGCCTTGCTCGCAAGGCGTCGGCCGCTCAGGCGGCGGGCTTGGACACGGCCTGGGCCGAGGCGCTCGGCAGGGCGCGGATCGCCCGGTGCATGGGCACGGGCGGGCGGCCGATCAGGATGCGCGCCTGATCGAACACGCTGGGCCGGCCGGCGTAGAAGCGCTCTATCAGAGGCTGGGACAGGCGGTAGAAGCGCTGACGCACCTTGTAGCGCTGGGGCGCATCGGCGGCGAGGAACAGCATCCGGTTCAGGGCGCGCAGGAACCCGCCCTCGCGCCAGCGCCGGCGGGTGCGCGCCTGCACCAGCGACAGCACCGCCGCGCTGGTGAGCTGGGGCGCGCCGGCCACCAGGTCGGCCAGGATGGCGGCGTCCGGCAGGGAGTAGCCGGTCACGGGGTGGAACAGCGCCGCGCGCACGCCCACCACGGGCACGCCGGGAACGCCCTCGGCCTGGAAGGCGTGGGCGTCGCCGTCGAGCACGATGGGCAGCACGCCCTGTTCGCGCCGCAGGACCTCGGCCACCCGCCAGCCCCGCGCGGCGACGTAGGCCCGCACCCGGCCGTCCAGGGCCGATTGGTCCAGCACCGGGCCGGAGCTGTAATAGGTGTCCTCCACCAGGACGGTCATGGCGTCGAAGGGCAGCAGGTAGACGAAGCGGAAGCCGTCGTGCTGCTCGACCTCGGCGTCGATGATCACCGGCCGCTCCAGCCCGTGCGGCTGCTCCAGCCGCAGCTCCAGCCCCAGGAACTTCTGCCAGGCCAAGGTCAGGGCGTGGGTCGCGCGGGCGCCGCGGCCGTCGATCACCAGCGGCGCCTGCCAGCGCTCGCCATCGTCCAGCTCCACGGCGTCGGGAGACACCGACGCGATACCGCAGCCGAGCCTGAAGTCCTCTCCCAGCGCCGCCGCCAGCGCACCCTGCAGCGCCACGCCGGTCAGGGAGGCGTAAGGCGTGGAGAGGCGGCGGCGCTGACCGGGAAAGCGCACCTCGTAGTCCGCCCAGCGGTGCGACGCCATCGGCGCCAGCCAGGCGCGCACGGGCGCCGGGACATCTGTGGAGAAGAAGGACCAGGTGTGGCTGTCCTCGACGCCGGGCGCGCGCTGGTCGAAGGCCACGACCCGCAGATCCGGCCGGGTCGCCTTCAGCCGCAGTGCGATCAGTCCGTTGGCGAGGCCTGCGCCGGCCAGCAGCACGTCGGCCGTCCGCGGCGGCGAGGTCATGGTCGCCCGGCTCCGGTGGCGGCTCTGGACGGGGCGAGGGCGGACATCGGCCCGTTGTTCCACCTGCGGGGGCCGGGGTCCAGCGCCTGTCTTGCGGGCCCCTCTCTCCGCCTCTGCGGGAAGATCGTGGGCGCCCGTCAGGCTCCCTGCGCCGACAGCGCCCGGCAGAGCAGGGTCGCTGCGACCCCGGCGTCGGGGACGCAGCGCAGCATCGGCTCCGCCCGGAGGAGGCGCCAGGGGCGGGCGTGCGGCCAGAGCTTGGGATAGATGACGCCAGGACCGGGCTTGAGGCGGAGCGCCACGTCTCCCGATCCGTCGCGGTGGATGCGCACGCCGACGTGCTCGATGGCGGCGAACGGGATCACCAGGGTCGCCGGCAGGGCGAGGCCGTAGCGGAGCGTCACGGTGCGGGCGTCGATGGTGTAGCGGGTGGTGCGTGCGGTGAGCATGGAGGCCGCCACCAGGGCGCCGGTCACGATCAGGGCGATCGCCAGCAGCCTGCCCTCGCCGGCCCATCCGTAGCTTCGCGCGTGGGCGGCCGTCAGGGTGAGCCTCGCGCCGTCGGCCAGCAGGATGCCGAAATAGGCCGCGATCCAGACGACCTTCCAGATGCGCAGGGCGGCCGAGGTCCACTTCGGCCGCCCGGTCCAGAGGACCACCGGTGAGGCGTCGGCGGAACGCGAGGCGTTGGCGGCGCGCGCGGCGACGATGGGCACGAAGGCGTTCATGCGGGTCTCCGGATCGGTCGCTCTCCGCGCTCCCAGGGCGCGAGACGGGGCGGGGTGCGCGCGCCTTCTCGCCCGAAGAACTGGGCGCCGGCGAAGAAGGCGTTGATGCGGTCCTCTTCCCGGGCGGTGACCACGTCCGGTTCGGCCAGGCGCGGCGCGCGGGCGACCTGCCCGGCGCGGACGGCCTTCAGGCTTACCCGGCCCTGCAGGCGGCGGATGTCGGTGTGGTAGATGGGCAGCAGGGTGCGCACGCCATCGTCGGCTTCGACCTCCAGATAGCGCAGGATCTTCACGCCCCGGTCGACCCAGAGGTCGCGCACCACGCCGGCTGTGGCGCCGTAGATGTCGATCACCGGCAGGCCGCGGGGGTCCACGTCGCCCTTGGCCGGCGCCCAGCCTTCCGCCGCCCGCAGGGGACAGACCTGAACCACGCCGGGCGAGAACCAGATGGGCTCGGACCGGCGGAGGGCGTAGGCGGCGGGGCCGACACCGTCCTCGAGCGGATCGCCGGTCGGATCGAGGTAGGAGCCAGGAAACGGAAAGGCGCGGGTGGCGGCCAGGGGGCGCGG
>CAXUEN010000345.1:0-3145 GCA_964249945.1 uncultured Caulobacteraceae bacterium
CCCATGAAGATCGCCCGCATCGAGACCCTCAAGGTCCCGCCCCGCTGGCTGTTCGTGCGGGTGGAAACGGATGAGGGCCACGTGGGCTGGGGCGAGGCGAGCCTGGAGGGGCATGCGGGCGCGGTGGAGGGCGCGTTCTCCGAGCTGCGGGAGCGGTTCATCGGGCATGATCCCTTCCGCATCGAGGACGCCTGGCAGGTGGGCTATCGCGGCGGCTTCTACCGCGGGGGGCCGGTCTTGATGAGCGCGCTGTCGGGGCTGGACCAGGCGCTGTGGGACATCAAGGGCCCCGCGCTGGGGGTGCCGGTGTGGCAGCTGCTCGGCGGCAAGGTGCGCGACCGCATCCAGTGCTACGCCTGGATCGGCGGCGACAAGCCGGAGGAGGTGGGCGAGGCCGCGGCGGGGCGGAAGGCGCAAGGGTTCAAGGCGATCAAGATGAACGCCACCTCCGAGATGCAGTGGCTGGACACGCCCGCCTCGCTGAAGGCCACCGTGGCCCGGGTGGCGGCGGTGCGCGACCAGGGGGTGGACGCGGCGCTGGACTTCCACGGCCGGGTGCACAAGCCCATGGCCCGCCAGCTGGCCGACCGGCTGATGGAGGTCAGCCCCCTGTTCATCGAGGAGCCGATGCTCTGCGAGAACATCGAGGGCCTGCGCCAGATCGCCAACATGAGCCACGTGCCGATCGCGGCCGGGGAGCGGCTCTACTCCCGCTGGGACTTCAAGCGCTTCTTCGAGGAAGGGATCCTCGACATCTGCCAGCCGGACGTGTCCCACGCCGGCGGCATCAGCGAGACCCGGCGGATCGCCTCCATGGCCGAGGCCTACGACATCGCGCTGGCGCCGCACTGCCCGCTCGGCCCCATCGCCTTTGCGGCGTGTCTCCAGGTGGTGGCGGCGACGCCGAACTTCGCCATCCAGGAGATGAGCCTCGGCATCCACTACAACACCGGCGGCCACGACCTGCCGACCTATCTGGCGGACCAGAGCCTGATCACGCTCACCGACGGCTACGTGCGGGTTCCCGAGGGCCCGGGGCTGGGCGTGGTGCTGGACGAGCAGGTGATCGCCGAGGAGGCCAAGAGTTACGCGGCCTGGTCCAACCCCATCTGGCGCAGCGCCGACGGCGGCTTCACCGAGTGGTAGCGGGGCCGCCGCGACGTCTCAAATGATGAACGCCTGCTAACGGCGTCGTTTCACCGCTCCCTAAAGCTTCTGCGCGACAGTGTCCGGGATCGTGCCCCGCTGCGGGGGACGTACGCCGACGGGTGACGCGTGGGGCTTAAGGCTGAGTTTGACCGTCTGTCGGGGCGGATGGTCTCCACGGCGCGGCTGTGGCCGCGGGACCGGCGCGGCGCCGTGGCGCTGGTCTTCGCCCTCCTGGCGCCGCTGCTGATCCTGTGCATGTTCGGGGCCATCGACATCACCTCGCTGAACACCGCCCGCTCCAGCCTGCAGCAGTCCACCGACGCCGCGGCCCTGGCGGTCAGCGCCGCCGACTCCGAGGCCCTGGCGGCCAGCGCCAGCGGCTCCGCGAACTCCAACACCACAGAGGCCACCCTGAGGTCGCTGGCCGCCAGCATGCTGGCGGCCAACTTCCAGGGTGGAACGCCCACCCTCACCAGCTTCTCCCTGTGCACCCCGGCGCAGACGGCCGATTGCGCCAAGGTCAACGGCAACCCGGTGGTGACCAACACCGTCAGCATGGCCACCAGCGTCCAGGGCTCCTGCTGGCTGCCGCTGACCCTGCCGGGCGTCTGCAACGGCGGCGGCCAGACCGCGCCGGTCTACGCCTCCAACACCACCAACATCGGCTTCCCCGCCAACATCCAGATGAACATGCTGCTGGACGTCTCCGGCTCCATGATCGTGGGCGCCACGACCAACGACGTGAACCTGATCTCCACCTGGGTGGGCAACAACTGGAGCCAGGTGCACTATGCCGGCGACAGCAGCCAGTCCAAGCCCTGCGCCTTCGCCTGCCACGACGAGGGCCCGACGCCCGGGAACACCACCCCCGCCGACGTGCAGACCGGCCTGACCAACGCCCACGCCGCCGGCGCCACCACCCGCTACGACGTGATGACCAGCGCCGCCAGCGCCCTGATCGACCATATCCAGACCGAGGTCACCTCCGGCCAGCAGGCCCAGGCGCTGAGCAAGAACACCTACGCCTTCAACATCTATTCGCTGAGCGACACCCTGGTGGCGCCGACCGCCGCCTACGCCAACACCAACTACTCGGGCGCCAAGACCGCCATCGCCAACGTCAAGCTCGGCGTCGACACCCACATGAACGAGTACCTGCCGAACTTCGTCACCGCCATCGGAGCGGGCGGCACCGGCAACTCCTCGGCTTCGCCGCTGAAGTTCGTGATCCTGGTCACCGACGGGGTGGAGTCCGACTTCTACAAGGACTTCTACTCGGGCGGGAACGGCAACGTGGGCTGCAACAACAGCACCAACCTGTCCGCCGACACCGCCTGGAGCTACTACACCTTCACCGGCTGCTACGCCTCGCCGATCAACACCGCCTACTGCACCCAGCTGAAGAACAACGGCGTGGTGCTGGCGGTGCTGGAGACCCCCTACGTGCCCCTCACCGGCCAGGATCCCAACGAGCAGCTGTACGAGCTGTTCGTGCGCCACAACCTCTATCCCAACGGCCCGAACGGCGGGAGCGCGGCCAGCGCGGCGCTGCAGGCCTGCGCCAGCACCGGCTACTACTACCAGGCCAACAACGCGTCCCAAATCTCCAACGGCTTCACCAGTCTGGCCGACAAGTTCCTGGCCTCCACGGCCTATGTGAAGCAGTAGGGCGCATGCCGGCCCCGGCTCAGTCCGGGGCCAGCATGTATCCCACCCCGCGCACGGTCTTCAGATAGCGCGGGTTGGAGGGGTCGGGCTCGATCTTGCGGCGCAGGCGCGTGACCTGCACGTCCACCGCCCGTCCGCTGGGATCGGCGGTGTCGCGGGCCAGCTCCAGGCGGTCCATGGCCAGGTGGGCGTTGGCGGCCAGCTTCAGGATCGAGATCGCGAAGATCAGGAGCACGAAGAGAATAAGGCCCGTGGCGATGGCGAGGGAGCGCAGCTTGCGGGCGCGGGCGGCCTGCAGCCCCTCGTGGAACGGGTCGGCTCTTCGGAC
>CAXUEN010000346.1:0-3124 GCA_964249945.1 uncultured Caulobacteraceae bacterium
GCACTTCACCCCCCGCACCGACAGCTTCGACTACGTAAAGCGCGAAGCGATGATCCCCATGCGCGACGGGGTGAAGCTGCACACCGTGCTGGTCATCCCCAAGGGCGCCCGCCGAGCGCCCATCATGCTGGACCGCACCCCCTACAACGCCGACGAGGAGACCAACCGCACCGCCAGCGCTCATAGGGCCGAAGTGCTGCCCTCCACATTCGACGCCATCACCGCCGCAGGCTACATCGTCGCGGTGCAGGACGTCCGCGGCAAGCACGGCTCCGAAGGCGAGTACGTGAACGAGCGGCCGTTGCGCGGTCCGCTGAACCCCACCAAGATCGACCACGCTACTGACGCCTGGGACACCATTGACTGGCTGGTGAAGAACACCCCGGAGAGCAACGGCCGGGTCGGCATGATCGGCACCTCCTACGACGGCATGATGGTCCTGATGGCCATGGACGACCCGCACCCGGCGCTAAAGGCCGCCGTGCCGATCAACCCGGTGGGTGACACCTGGATGGGCGACGACGACTTCCACGGCGGCGCCTTCCGCCTGATCGGCTACGACTACTACTACGCCCAGGACACGGTGCGGGGCTCCGGCGACGACCTGTGGCGGCGCGCCTACGACGACTACGACACGTTCCTCCGCGCCGGCTCCGCCTTCGACTTCACCAAGGAATACGGCGTCGATCCCCTGGGCTTCCCGCAGAAGCTGGCGGCGCACCCGGCCTACGACGCCTACTGGCAGGGCCAGGCGCTGGACAGGATACTGGCCACCCGACCGCACAAGGTGCCGGCCATGTTCGTCCAGGGGCAGTGGGATCAGGAGGACATCTACGGAGCCGCCGCTGTCTGGAAGGCCACGCGCAAGGTGGACACGGCTGGCGAGGACCGGCTGGTAATCGGCCCCTGGTTCCACGGGCAAGCGGACCGGGACGGCTCAGCCATCGGGCCAATCAGGTTCGACGGCGACACCGCCGCTTATTTCCGCCGCTACATCCTGCAGCCGTTCCTCGACGCCCACCTGAAGGACGACGCCCCGCCCGCCACCCTTGCGCCGGTGACAGCCTACGAGACTGGGACCAACGTCTGGCGCGCCTACCCCAGCTGGCCTGCGCCGGGCGTCCAGGCGACGCCCATCTACCTGCAGCACGGGGGCGGCTTGGCCTATTCACCTGCGGCCGCCCGTGGCGGGGCGGTCGCCACCGCCTACGTCTCCGATCCGGCCAAGCCCGTGCCCTACCGGCTGCGCCCGATCCGGCCGACCTATTCGACGGGTTCGACCTGGAGCCAGTGGCTGGTGGACGACCAGCGCATCTTCTCCGACCGGCCGGACGTGCTGAGCTTCGAGACGGATACGCTCACTGCGCCCGTCCGCATCGCCGGCTTCCCGCAGGTGGGCCTGTGGGCCTCCACCACAGGGTCGGATAGCGACTGGGTGGTCAAGCTGATCGACGTCTATCCGGACGAGGTGGCCAGCGACCCGAAGCTTGGCGGCTACCAGCTGATGATCTCGTCCGACATCTTCCGCGGCCGCTATCGCGAGAGCTTCGAGCATCCCCAGCCGATGCCGCCGAACGCGCAGGAACTTTACCGCTGGACCCTGCCCACCGCCGACCACGTCTTCCTGCCCGGGCACAGGATCATGGTGCAGGTGCAGTCGAGCTGGTTCCCGCTCTACGACCGCAACCCCCAGACCTATGTGGACAACATCTTCCACGCCAAGCCTAGCGACTACCGCGCCGCCACCCAGCGCATCTTCGACGCCGGCGCCCACGACAGCTACGTCGCCCTGCCGCTGCTGCCCATCACTCCCGCGGAGGCGGCGAGCCCGGGCGCGAAGCCGCCGGTGTGAGGGCGCCCGACGCCTCCACCATCTCCGAGGTCAAGCTCGCCCGCACCATGGGCGGCGTCGGCGCCCTGCTGATCACCCTGTCGGGGCTGTCGCCGAGCATTGGGGTGTTCGTGGTCGGCTCCGATGTGATCCACCAGGCGGGAACGGCGGCGTGCGTTTGCTTCATCGCCGCAGCGCTGCTGGGGGTCGCCATCGCCAACGTCTATGCCGAGCTGGCGGCGGCCTTCCCGGAGACAGGGGGCGAGTACACCATCGTCGGGCGGATGTTGGGACCGTCTTTCGGCTTCGCCATGTTGGGACTGAACCTGCTGACCTTCAGCATCGCGCCGGCCATGACCGCGCTCGGCGTGGTCACCTACCTTCAGGCCCTGGCGCCGGGCCTGCCCACCGTACCCGCCGCACTCTTGCTGGTGGCGCTGTGCATGGGCGTGTCGGTGCTGAACGTACGGGTGAACGCCCTGGTCACCGGGCTCTTCCTCACTGTTGAGCTGGTGTCTCTGGCCATGGTGGCCTGGCTGGGCTTCGACCATGCGCAGCGGGGCCTCGGCGCCCTCGCACTGCATCCGGTGATGCTCGGGGACGGCCACCTGCTCCCCGTCCCTCTGGCGAGCCTCGGCGTCGGTGCGGCGGCGGCCATCTACGCCTTCGACGGCTATGGCTCGGTGGTCTATCTGGGAGAGGAGATTCGCGACGCCCCCAAGCGGATCGCGGCGGTGGTGTTCTGGGCGCTGGGCCTGGCGGCGGTGTTCCAGATCGCGCCCCTTATCGGGGTGCTGGTCGGCGCGCCGGACCTGGCGAAGCTCATGGCTGTCGCCTCGCCCCTGCCGGCCTTCATCCTCGCGGTCGGCGGCTCGGTCGTGGCCAAGGTGATGAGCGCGGGCGTGGCGCTGGCGCTCTTCAACGCCATGATCGCCTCGGCCCTGATGGGCGGCCGCCAGCTTTACAGCAGCGGGCGAGACGGAGCGTGGCCCAGCCGCCTGAGCGCCGCCTTCGCCCAGCTGCACCCACGCTTCAACTCGCCCTGGATCGCCACCCTCACGATTGGCGCGACCTCCCTGCTGTGGTGCCTGGTGCGGCTCGACGTATTGGTGGTGCTGATCGGCGAGGGGACGGCGGCCATCTATGTCTGCATGTGCCTGGCGGCGCTGCAGGGGCGGCGGTCGGGCGAGAGCGCCCATGGGCCCTACCGCATGCCGGGCTTTCCCCTCACGCCTGTCCTGGCGCTGCTCGCCCTGGCGGCGGTCGGCGGCGCGGACCTGTTCGACCCCGACG
>CAXUEN010000347.1:0-3121 GCA_964249945.1 uncultured Caulobacteraceae bacterium
GCCTCCAGCCCCGCCGCCTCGCCCCGGCCGAGATAGAGGTCAGCGCGCACGTCGCCGCGGATAGCGGAGCCGGTGTCCAGTGCCATCACCAGCCGGCGGTAGGTCTTCACCGCGCCGCTCAGCGTGGGCGCGGCGGCGTCGATCCAGTAGGGCTCCCCATAGGCGTGCCAGGCGGGGTCCACCGCCACGGCGCGCCCGGGGGTGAGCGGCAGGCCCGCTGCGCCCTCCGGCTCGCGTCCGTCGTCGGGCGCAAGGCTGAAGAAGACGTAGCGGGGATCGAGATCCATCACCGACTGCGCCTCCGCCCCCGCATGGGCGCGCAGCCAGGTGCGGATAGCGGAGCCGGAGGCCCGGTCGCGTTCGAGGTCGCCCCGCCGCACCATGGCCGAGGCTATGGGCACGAAGGGCCGCCCGTTGTCGGCGGCGTAGCTGGCCTTCAGGCGGCGGCCGTCCGGGAAGACCAGCACGCCTGAGCCCTGGATCTGGAGGAAGAACAGGTCTTCAGGGCGCATATAGGCCAGGGCGTCGACGGCGGGGGTCAATTCGATGCCGGCGCGGTCGGGATAGGGCCAGGTCTGGCCATCGTCGCCCTGCTGGCGGGCCGGGGGCTTGCGGCTGGAGGGATCGCCGGGTGCGCTGGGTGGATAGACCAGATCGGCCGGCCGGCCGCGGACCGCGGCGGTGAACCCGGCTTCGTGGGCGCCGCGGGCCGGGTATTCCGGGGCGAAGTAGGCGGTGAGCAGGCCCGGTCCGGCCAGGATCACAGGTCGAAAATTGGTCTCGAAGAAGAGACGGGCGACCGGGTCCCCGACGGGACCCAGGGCGCGAGCCCGGGCGCAGACCGCCTGCATGTCGCTGGTCGCCGCGGCCAGGCAGCCGGCCTGAAATGTCGCCAGAGCCAGGGCGTGGTCCTCGTCCGCCCACCCAGGCAGGTTGGCCAGGCTCGACACGCCGGCCCCTCCCGCCACTGGCGGCTGAAACGTCGGCGGGGCCGAACGCAGCGGGGCCCGGTAGTCAGGGGAGCCCTCAAGCCGGGTAGGCGCGCAGCCGGCAAGCGCCGCGGCGGACAGGAGGCTGAGGGCGAGGACCGCCCTGGAGCGGCCCGCCGCGCCGCCCATCAGGCTTCCGCAGCCTCCACCCGGGCCAGGGTCCAGTTGGGGTCGCGGCTGGAGAGCGGCCGCTCGAAGGTCCAGAACTCGGCTGTGCGGCGGTCGTCCACCGCCTCGCCTGCAGCGTCCTTGGTGCGCGAGCGCAGTTCCGACAGGAAGCGCACCCTCACCCGGGCGGTCTCGCCGTTCACCGAGGCGTCGTCCAGGTCCGCGCGGGGGGGATGCAGGAACTCGACCTGCTCGGTGCGGTCGGCGGCCTCGCGCTGCACCAGGCCGCGTTCGAAGGCGCGGAACACCACGCTGGAGGTCAGGCCCTGGAGCACGCCCCGGTCGCCGGCGGCGTAGGCCTTGACGATCTGCTCATAGGCGGTCCGCGCGCCGGTCAGGAAGCGCTGGGGATCGAAGCTCGGGTCGCGGGCCTTCAGGGCGCCGACACCGTTGGGCTGCACCGGCGCAGCCGTGTCGACCGCCGTGGCGGGACCCCGGGGGGTGAGCACCTTGGCGAGGCCGAGTTTGCTGGCGTCCTGCGGCTGGCGGCCCATGCGGCGGCCGAACGTCGAGTAGAGCTGGAACAGCACCACGGCGGCGACGGCGGCGGCGAGGAGGAGTTCGACAACTTGCAAAGGGCTAACCGCGATGGAGGTCAAGGTTCGCGACGATCCGCCACTGCCATATAGGCGCTTGTTCCGTCCGCGTCAGGTCCATCCGCGCACGACGTTGCATGGCCAAGCCTCCCCGTGTTAGCGACCCCGCTCTTTCGAGACTACCGTCGCCCAGGATCATCGCGTGACCGACTTCCCGCCGCCGAACCTCAACGCGCCCGGCGCCGCCGGCCCGGGGGGTCCGCAAGGTCCGATGATCCGTATCCTGGCCCAGTTTACGCGCGACTTGTCTTTCGAAAACCCCAACGCGCCCGATTCCCTGCGTCAAGGGGCCGAGCCGCCAGCGATCGACCTGGGCGTGGAGATGAACGCCAAGGGCCGCCCAGACGGGTTCTACGAGGTCGACCTAAAGCTGAGCGCCAAGGCCACCCGCCAGGCCGAGACGGTCTTCCAAGTCGAACTGGTCTATGGCGGCTTGTTCGAGCTGATGGGCTTTCCCGAGGATCAGCTAGAGCTGGTGCTGCTGATTGAATGCCCGCGCTTCCTCTTCCCCTACGCCCGCCGCATCATCTCCGACATGACGGCGGAAGGCGGCTATCCGCCCTTCCACCTGGAGCCGATCGACTTCGCCGCCGTCTACGCCGCCCAGCGGTCGCAGGCCGGGATGCCCGCGATGGGGAACGCCTGATCCGCGATTTCGCCCCGCCTACCAGCGGGGGAGGGGTCAGAGGTTCCCCTGCTCCTCGATCGGCGGGTGGTCGTTCGGGCCGTAATAGAGGGCAGCGCAGTCCGCCCTCAGCACCCCGCCCTCGATGACGATGTCGCCGCGATAGGCGTCCTCGATGAAGCTGAGCGTGTCGATGTGCCGGTCTTCGAAATACATGGCGTGGACGTCCTCTCGCCCCGCCCCGAACACCACCCGCCCAACCTTGGACCAGATCGACGCCATGCTGCACATGCCGCACGGCTGTAGCGTGCTGTAGAGGACCGCACCGCGAAGCTCGGGGTTCGCCAGCTTGGCGCCGGCGGCGCGGATCGCCGTAATCTCGGCATGGGCGGTGGGGTCGTGGTCCTCCTCTACCCGGTTGCGCTCAGCGGCCAGGATGGTCCCGTCCTTCACGATCACGCAGCCGATGGGGGTGACGGACGGATCGGCCCCCTTTTCCGTGGCCACGCGCAGGGCCTCGCGCATGAATCGCTCGTCTTCGATATTCGACATGTACGCAACTTCACCGACAGCCCCACCGAGGAGCAGCGAATGCGTCAGGCGCCGCGGTGTTCCGCCATCTCGGCCACGATGGCGCGGGCGGCGGCTCGAGGGTCCGCAGCGTGGGTGATCGGCCGGCCCGTCACCAGGTGGCTGGCGCCGGCGGCCAGCGCCTGGGCAGGGGTGGCGGCGCGGGCCTGGTC
>CAXUEN010000348.1:0-3108 GCA_964249945.1 uncultured Caulobacteraceae bacterium
CCAGGGCCTGGGTGCCGGGGTTGGTCGGCAGGGGCGGGAAGGCCGGCGTGGCGCTCACCTCGACCCTGGTGTCGGGAACCAGGGGCGCCTTGGCGCGGGCTTCCAGCGCGGACTGTACGTCCGCCATCTGGCCAGCCTCGCGCACCCGCACGTTGACGCTGGCCGTGGCGAGGTCGGGGATGACGTTCACGCGGTCGCCGGCCTTCAGCGTGGTCAGGTTGGCGGTGAGGCCATCGCCCTGGTGGGGCAGGGCCTCCACCGCGCCGAGCTGGTGGATCAGCTCCACTGCGGCGTTGCGGCCGTCCTGGGGGTCGACGCCGGCGTGGGCGGCGCGGCCGTGCACGGTGACGGTGAAGGTGGTGGAGCCCTTGCGCCAGACGGTGATGGCGTCCGGCTCGTCGCCGGGCTCCATGTTCAGCTCCACGTCGGCCTGGCGCGACAGGCTGTCGATCAGGGCATGGCTGCCGGGCGAGCCGGTCTCCTCGCTGGTCTCCGCCAGCAGGGTGATGCGGCCATAGCTGCTCACGCCCAGCGGCTTCAGCAGGCCAAGCGCTGTGACCGCCTCGGCCACCCCGCCCTTCTCGTCCGACACGCCGGGCCCGAAGGCCTTGTCGCCCTTTTCCATGTAGGGGCGCCGACCGGCTTCGCCGGCGGGGAAGACGGTGTCCAGATGACAGATGATCAGGAGACGGGAGCGGCCCTGCCCGTTCAGGACGGCCACCAGGTTGTCGCCCAGGTTCGGCGCTTCGGCCGGGGAGAACCGCACCTGGGCGCCCAGGGCCTGAAGCCGGGGAACCAGCAGGACGTCGATGGACCTGGAGCCGGCGGCGTCGCCGGTCCCGCTGTCGATGTCCACCATCTGCTTCAGGAGCGCCAGCTCGGCAGGACGGGCGGCCTTGGCGGCGTCCCAGACGCGTCCGTCGCGTTCGAGAGCGTGGGCCTGACCCGCCAGCATCAAGCTTACCGCCGTGGTCGCCGTCAACAGCTTGCCGCCCGCCATGCCGTCCACCCTCCGATGCCTGCGCCAGCCTAGCCGTTGGTTGGCCCCGATGGGAAGCGGCGTCGGCGCGCCGGTGCTTGCCCCTGGGGGCCACAGTCTCTAGACCCGCCGCTTAGCCCCATTCCCGCACGTCCCCAGGCGCGCCGCCCGTGCGCCGGGCCGTCCGCGCGCGCGAGACGCCTGATGCCCAAGCGAACCGACATCAAGTCCATCCTGATCATCGGCGCGGGGCCCATCGTCATCGGCCAAGCCTGCGAGTTCGACTATTCCGGGGTGCAGGCCTGCAAGGCGCTGCGGGCCGAGGGCTATCGGATCGTGTTGGTCAACTCCAACCCGGCCACCATCATGACCGACCCGGATCTGGCCGACGCCACCTACATCGAGCCGATCACCCCAGAGATGGTGGAGAAGATCATCGCTCACGAGCGGCCCGATGCGCTGCTTCCCACCATGGGTGGCCAGACGGCGCTGAACACGGCCCTGGCCCTGGAGGCGTCGGGCGCCCTGGCCCGCTACGGCGTGGAGATGATCGGCGCTCGGGCCGAGGTGATTGACAAGGCCGAGGATCGGCAGAAGTTCCGCGACGCCATGGACAGGCTGGGGCTGGAGAGCCCGCGTTCCCGCGCCTGCCATACCCTGGCGGAGGCGGTGGAGGCGATGGAGTTCGTCGGCCTGCCCTCCATCATCCGCCCGAGCTTCACCCTGGCCGGTACCGGCGGCGGCATCGCCTACAACACCGAGGAGTTCCGCGAGATCGTGGAGCGGGGCCTGGACGCCTCCCCCACCACCGAGGTGCTGATCGAAGAGAGCGTGCTCGGCTGGAAGGAGTACGAGATGGAGGTGGTCCGCGATCACGCCGACAACTGCATCATCGTCTGCTCCATCGAGAACATCGACCCGATGGGGGTGCACACCGGCGACAGCATCACCGTGGCGCCGGCTCTGACCCTGACCGACAAGGAGTACCAGCGCATGCGCGCCGCCTCCATCGCGGTGCTGCGCGAGATCGGGGTGGAGACCGGCGGCTCCAACGTGCAGTTCGCCGTCAATCCGCGCGGCGGGCGCATGGTGGTCATCGAGATGAACCCGCGGGTGTCGCGCTCGTCGGCGCTCGCCTCCAAGGCCACGGGTTTCCCCATCGCCAAGGTCGCGGCGCGCCTGGCGGTGGGCTACACTCTGGACGAGCTGACCAACGACATCACCGGCGCGACGCCTGCGGCCTTCGAGCCGACCATCGACTACGTGGTCACCAAGATCCCCCGCTTCGCCTTCGAGAAGTACCCCGGCGCGGAGCCTCACCTGACCACCTCCATGAAATCGGTGGGCGAGGTGATGGCGATGGGGCGCACCTTCAAGGAGAGCGTGCAAAAAGCCCTGCGGGGCCTGGAGACCGGCCTGACCGGCTTCGATGAAATCGCCATCCCGGGCGCGGACAGCGAAGACGAGGGCCAGGCCAAGGCGGCGGTGCGCCGGGTGCTAGGTCAGCCGACCCCGGACCGCCTGCGGGTGATCGCCCAGGCCTTCCGCCACGGGCTGAGCGTGGAGGAGATCGAGACGGCCTGTTCCTACGAGCCCTGGTTCCTGCGCCAGATCGAGGAGATTGTGGCCGCGGAGGCGCAGGTGCGGACTGAAGGCCTACCCGGCCGGCGGGCTTCGAGATCCGCCCATGGTGCTCCTGAGGAGCCCGCGTCAGCGGGCGTCTCGAAGGACGCGCGCCATATCCGCCGCCTGAAGGCCATGGGCTTCTCCGACGCCCGCCTGGCCAGGCTGACCGGCCGCAGCGAAGCCGACGTACGCAGCCTGCGCCACGCCCTGGACATCCGCCCCGTCTTCAAGCGCGTCGACACCTGCGCGGCGGAGTTCGAGGCGCGCACCCCCTACATGTACTCCACCTACGAGTCCGGCGCGCTGGGCCAGCTTCCCGAGGACGAAAGCCAGCCCTCCGACCGGCGCAAGGCCATCATCCTCGGCGGCGGTCCGAACCGGATCGGGCAGGGCATCGAGTTCGACTATTGCTGCTGCCACGCCGCTTTCGCCCTGGCTGACCTCGGCATCGAGTCGATCATGGTCAACTGCAACCCCGAGACCGTCTCCACCGACTACGACAC
>CAXUEN010000349.1:0-2652 GCA_964249945.1 uncultured Caulobacteraceae bacterium
CCTGCACGGCGCCCCCATCGAGGCGCCCTCCCCGAACTTCGACGCCCGGACGGTTCCGCCCGACATGGTGGTGCTCCACTATACCGGCATGGAGAGCGGCGAGGCCGCCCTGGCCAGGCTGTGCGACCCGTCGGCCAAGGTCTCCTCCCACTATATGATCGAGCGGGACGGCCGCGTCTTCCGCCTCGTCTCGGAAACGCGCCGGGCCTGGCACGCGGGGGTCTCCTTCTGGAAGGGCGAGCGGGACGTCAACGCCCGCTCCATCGGGGTCGAACTGGTGAATCCAGGGGAAGAGCATGGCTACCTTCCCTTTCCCGACGCCCAGATCGGCGCGCTGACCGCGCTGCTGGAGAGCGTGCGGGCCCGGTGGGAGATCGCCGACGCCGACATCGTCGGCCACTCCGACGTAGCCCCGACGCGTAAGGTCGATCCCGGCCTCCTGTTCCCATGGGCGCGGCTGGCCGATGCGGGCCACGGCCTTTGGGCGGAGCCCGAACCGGCGCCGGGCCAGCCGCTTGCCGCCGGGGACGAGGGGCCGGGGGTCTTCCTCATCCAGGCCGGACTGACGCGGCTGGGCTACGACTGTTCGCCGTCCGGCGCCTACGACGCCGCCACCACTACGATCGTGAAGGCTTTCCAGCGCCACTGGCGGCCCAGCCGGGTCGACGGCGTCATGGACGGCGAGAGCCGGGCGAGGCTAATGGCCTTGCTCCGCCTGCCGCCGAGCCGGACCCGCTCCGAACCCGGTTGACCCCGGTGTCATTCCAGCCCATCTCGAACGCGGGCCAGACGGCCGGGCGGTCGCTCTCTCCCCGCAACGGGAGGGGGAGGAAAGTCCGGGCTCCACGGCGACAAGGCGGCGGGTAACGCCCGCCGGGAGCGATCCCAGGGACAGCGCCACAGAAAGCAAACCGCCCCTTTCGCGCGTGAGTAGAGCGGGGGGCAAGGGTGAAAGGGTGGGGTAAGGGCCCACCGCGGACCGGGCGACCGGGACGGCATGGCAAGCCCCGCCTGGAGCAAGACCGAATAGGGACGATGCACCTTCGCCTTCGGGTGGAGGCAGGGCTGTCGCAGGCCCGAGTCGTCCGGGTTGGTCGCGAGAACCGGTCCGCAAGGGCCGGTCCAGAGGAATGGCCGCCGCGTTTCCCCGCTCAGGCGAGGGAGCGGCACAGAACCCGGCTTACAGGCCGTCTGGCCCACCTTCCCCGCGCTGCAGCCCAGCGCCCGCCCTATCACGGGCATAGTTTGTTCGATGTATGTTCTGTTCATATCTTGTTCACAACTTTCGTCGACTTCGATCTAGACTTGAGGCTGCGCCAATATGGCTGATGGGTGTCATTGCAGCCCAGATAATCCCGTGTTAACCCAGTTTGGCCCAGTGCTTGCGCGCGGAGGCTGCGGTCGGCGTGAGGCCGGGGGATCGGGTGGCGGGTGTTCCTCTCAACCTTCGAGAAGCAGCTCGACGCGAAGCGGCGCATCGTCGTGCCGCAGGAGTTCCGCGCCGCGGCAGGACCTGCGGCGGCGGGCTTCGACGGCGTCTTCTGCTTTCCGTCGATAGAGGCGGACTGCCTGGAGGGCGGCGGCCACGCCCTGCTCCAGCGCTACCAGGCGTTGATGGAGGAGATGCCCTTCGGCGATCCGTTGCGCTCGGCCCTGGAGTTCACCGTGCTGGGCCAGATGCGCCAGCTGGCCTTCGACACGGCCGGGCGCATCGTGCTGCCCGAAGCGCTGTGCGATCAGTTCGGGCTGACCGACTGGGTGGCTGTGGTGGGGCTGGGGGACCGCTTCCAGATCTGGTCGCAAGCAAGCTACCGCACCTACAAGGAGCAACAGCGACAAACCGCCCGCGACGGCTTGGCTGCTTACCGCGCCGCGCAGCGGATGCGGGTCGCGCCCACGTGAGCGAGGCGGCCGAACGCCCGCACAGGCCCGTCATGCTGGACGAGGTGCTGGCTGCGGTGGCGCCTGCGCCTGGCATGCGGATCGTCGATGCGACCTTCGGCGCCGGTGGATATACCCGCCCCGTCCTGGCGGCTGGCGCGCAGGTGCTGGCCGTAGACCGCGATACTACGGCGGCGCGGTTCGCGCCTGCCGTCGGCGAGCCCGGCGCCGACCGCTTCCGCCTGATCCACCTCCCCTTCTCCGAGCTGGAGGCGGCGCTGGCCCAAAGCGGCGATCCCAGCTGCGACGCCGTGGTGTTCGACATCGGCGTCTCCTCCATGCAGCTGGACGAAGCGGAGCGCGGCTTCTCCTTCATGCGCGACGGTCCGCTAGACATGCGCATGGGCGCCGAGGGCCCGACCGCCGCCGACTTGGTCAACACGTCGGAACCCGGCGATCTGGTCCGCATCCTCAGACTCTACGGGGAGGAGAACCAGGCCCGCCGGATCGTTGCGACCTTGATGCGCCGGCGCGAAGCCCAGCCCTTCACCCGCACCTTGGATCTCGCCGACACGGTGGAGAAGGCGCTGGGCGGCCGGCGCGGCGCGCCTGTGCATCCGGCCACCCGCACCTTCCAGGCGCTGCGCATTGCGGTGAACGACGAGCTGGGCGAGCTGGAGGCGGGCCTCGCCGCCGCGGAACGCGCGCTCGCGCCTGGCGGCCGGCTGGTGGTGGTCAGCTTCCACTCCTTGGAGGACCGCATCGTGAAGG
>CAXUEN010000349.1:2662-3093 GCA_964249945.1 uncultured Caulobacteraceae bacterium
CCGCGGGCTCCCGCCACGCCCCCCCGGCGCCGGAAACGGCCAACCCGAGCTTCAAGCTTCTGGTCAACGGCGCCCAGGCGCCCTCGCTGGCCGAGACCGCCGCAAATCCGCGCGCCCGCTCCGCCAAGCTGCGTGCGGCGGTGCGCACCTCCGCGCCCGCCTGGCCCACCGCCTGGCCCACCGATGGAAGGAGCGCCTGATGCCCTTCGCCTTCCTGTTCGAAAAGCGCATCCGCGGCTTTCGCGTGGTGGAGATCGCCGCCTTCCTGTGCCTGACGGTGCTGGTGCTGAGCGTCTACTTCTCCAAGGCGCACGCGGGCCACGAGACCGCCGAGATCGGCGACGTGGACCAGCAGATCACCGAGACCCAGCACCGGGTGCGCCTACTCGACGCCGAGCTCGCCCACCTGGAAGCCCCCGCCCGCATCGAGC
>CAXUEN010000350.1:0-3090 GCA_964249945.1 uncultured Caulobacteraceae bacterium
CCCCAGGAGCCTGGCCCGCCGCCCCACGCCCGACGCCAAGGCCGTGCGCGCCGCCGTGCAGCGGATCGAGGCCGCGCGCTCGCCCCTTCTGGTGATCGGCGCCGGCGCCAACCGGGCCATGACCAGCCGCATGCTGTCCCAGTTCATCGAGAAGACCGGCATCCCGTTCGTCACCACCCAACTCGGCAAGGGCGTGGTGGACGAGGCCAACCCGAAGTTCCTGGGCTGTGCGGCGCTCTCGGCGGGCGATTTCGTGCACAGCGCCATCCGCTCCGCCGACGTCATCATCAACGTCGGCCACGACGTGATCGAGAAGCCGCCCTTCTTCATGCAGATCGGCGGCGCGGAGGTGATTCACGTCAGCTTCCGCTCCGCCGAGGTCGACCCCGTCTACTTCCCCCAGATCGAGGTGATCGGCGATATCGCCAACGCCATCTGGCAGATGAAGGAGGACATCCTGCCCCAGGTGAGGTGGGACTTCACCAAGATGATGCAGGCCCAGAAGGCCGGCGCCGAGCACGCCGCGGTCAGCGTCGGCGATCTGCGCTACCCGATCTATCCGCAGTACCTGGTGGACCATATCCGCAAGGCAGTGCCCGGCGACGGGATCATCTGCCTCGACAACGGCGTCTACAAGATCTGGTTTGCGAGGAACTACACCGCCCACATGCCCAACACCGTGTTGCTGGACAATGCGCTGGCTACCATGGGGGCGGGCCTACCCTCGGCCATGGCGTCGAGCATGGTCTATCCCGACCGGAAGGTGCTGGCCATCTGCGGCGACGGCGGCTTCATGATGAACAGCCAGGAGCTGGAGACCGCGGTCCGGCTGAAGCTGAACATCACCGTGATGATCCTGAACGACAACGCCTACGGCATGATCCGCTGGAAGCAGGCCAACATGGGCTTCAAGGACTGGGGCCTGACCTACGGCAACCCCGACTTCGTTAGGTACGCCGAGAGCTACGGCGCCCGCGGCTACCGGGTGAAGGACGCGGAGAGCCTGCCGGAGCTGCTGAAGGGCTGCCTGAATGCGCCGGGCGTTCACCTGATCGAGGTTCCCATCGACTACTCCGACAACGACCTCATCCTGAACCGCCAAATCAAGGAGCTGAGCGCGGCGGTGTGAGCGCCTCTCTCCTCCGTCCATCCCGCCGAATGCCGGGACCCAGATCGTAGGACCCGATCTTGGCGCGTTTGGTCGCAGCTTTCCGAAACGCAGAGCGCTCTGTTATCCGGGTCCCGGCATTCGCTGGGATGAGCGGTTTGTGACATTCCTCCCAGGCCCCCTGTCGGAACTGAACAATGCCCTCGCTGAAGCCCACCTATCCCCTTTACCTCGCCAACGAGGCTCAGGCGCTCAACCAGGATCTTGAGGTCACCGACAAGTTCACGGGCAAGGTCGCCACCCGGGTGGCGCTCGCCGACGCCGCCACGATCAACGCGGCCATCGGCTGGACGGTGAAGGCCGCCGCCCCCATGGCCACGATGGCGGCCTACGAGCGTCAAGCCGTGCTCGCCCACTGCGTCACCCGCTTCACGGAGCGCTTTGAAGAGCTGGCCTACGCCCTGTGCGTGGAGGCCGGCAAGCCCATCGCCGACAGCCGCGGCGAAGTGGGCCGGCTGATCGACACCTTCCGCATCGCCGCGGAAGAGTCGGTGCGCATGACCGGCGAAGTGCAGCCGCTCGACATCGCGCCCCGCGCGCGAGGCTACCAGGGCATGTGGAAGCGGGTGGCGATCGGCCCCTGCTCCTTCATCTCGCCGTTCAACTTCCCGCTGAACCTGGCGGCGCACAAGATCGCGCCGGCGCTCGCAGTCGGCTGCCCCTTCGTGATGAAGCCAGCTTCCCGCACCCCGCTTGGTGCGATCATCATCGGGGAGGTGCTGGCGGAGACGAAGCTGCCCAAGGGCGCCTTCTCAATCCTGCCGGCGTCCCGGGACGGCGCCGACCTGTTCACCACCGACGACCGGCTGAAGCTCCTGTCCTTCACCGGCTCGCCTGAGGTCGGCTGGGACCTGAAGGCGCGCGCCGGCAAGAAGAAGGTAGTGCTGGAGCTTGGCGGCAACGCCGCGGTGATCATCGACCGCGACACTGACCTGGACGACGCCCTGGCGCGGGTGATCTTCGGCGCCTTCTACCAGTCCGGCCAGTCCTGCATCGGCGTGCAGCGCATCCTGATCCACGCCGACATCTACGACACCTTCAAGCAGATGCTCGTCGCCAAGGCCGGCACGCTCGTCGCCGGAAACCCCCACGACGAGACGGTCTTCATCGGCCCGATGATCGACGTGAAGGAGGCCTCGCGCCTGGACGGCTGGATCCAGGAGGCGACCGCGGCCGGCGCCACGCTCCTCTGCGGCGGCAGGCGCGAGGGCGCCATGCTGGAGGCGACGCTGCTGGAGGGCGTGCCCCGCGACGCCAAGCTGTACCGCGAGGAAGCCTTTGGCCCCGTCGCCATCCTGTCGAAGTTCACCGACTTCGACGCGGCGATCGCGGAGGTGAACGACAGCAGGTTCGGCCTGCAGGCGGGCGTCTTCACCCGCGACGTCTACAAGATGCTGCAGGCCTGGGAACACCTGGACGTGGGCGGCGTGGTGATCGGCGACGTGCCGAGCTACCGCGTCGACAACATGCCCTATGGGGGGGTGAAGGACAGTGGCCTCGGCCGTGAGGGCGTCCGCTTCGCCATGGAGGATATGACCGAGATCCGGAACCTCGTCATCCGCACGCCCGAGGGCAAGCGCTCGCCGTTCGTCCCCACGCCGTAGGCCTTCGGCGGATCGTCGAAGGAAGTAACGCGCTTCAGGCGTGATACGCTCTTACTTGGATGATCTTGCGAAAGGCGCGTTCGAACTTGAAGCTTTCGCCCTGAGACGCAACGCCGCACGTTCGTGCCCAACCATACTCGCTCGCCACATCGACTCTGTGCATCACCACAGTTAGGACACGAAACGGCCATTTGGGATGGGCGAAGCGCCCGGCGCATCCTCCATGGGCGTCGTCGGTGATCTTAGGGCTTGAGGCAGCGACGTCTCGGTCCCTGGCCTCGGAAAGGGCGACGAAGGTCGCGGGCGGCAGGGGGATAG
>CAXUEN010000351.1:0-3078 GCA_964249945.1 uncultured Caulobacteraceae bacterium
ACACGGGCGAGGGCGTCCGCGGACGTCCCTTCCGCCTGCAGCCGGGCCAGCCGGGCCGGCAGCCGTCGCCGGCTGCCGAGCAGGCCGATGTATCCGGCCTGCGAGGCCAGGGCGGCCAGGGCGGCGGCATGGTCGTGGTCCTGGTCGTGGGTGGCGACCACCACGGCGGTCCAGGGGTCGGGCGCGAGCACCGCGAACTCCGCGGCCAGCCCACCGCGCCGGTAGTCGAGGCCGGCGATCGGCGGCGGCGCCTCGGGTCCGAGCGGGCGGACCAGGATCGTGGCCCATCCGATCCTCAGGCCTAGTTCCGCCAGGGCCAACGCGATCGGATCGTGCCCGACCACGACCAGGCGCTGTCGCGGGTCGAAGCGGCAGGCGAGACGGTCGCCAGCCTCGGTCAGGGCGGCGCGCCCCCCCATCGCGTCCAGCAGCGGCCGGAACGCCGTTGGGGCCGCCTCGCCGGGCGCCAGGCAGGTCCGGCGCCGGCCATCGGTGAGCCACAACAACGGCGTCCGGGCCGACCCCGGCGCGACCAGGCGCCTCGCCGCCCCGTCTTCGGGCGCGATCCGTTCCAGCAGCATGACGACCCGGCCGCCGCAGGGCAGGCGGATGTCGAGCGCGCCGCCCGCGCCGTAGACCAGGGTGCGGGGCTCGCCGTGCTGCAGCACCTCGGCGGCATGGAGCGCCACGTCCGCCTCCACGCACCCGCCGGAGAGGAAGCCCGCCAGGTTGGAGCCGGTGAACAGCATCTGCGCGCCCGCCCCCAGCGGCGCCCCGCTCCGTGCGGAGCCGAGCGTTACGAGCACGCACGCTTCGCCCGCGGCCTGCGCCTCGGCGAGCGCGGGACGGACATCGCTGGTCAGCCCGAACATGGGCCAGTCGTCCAGGGGGATCATCGCCGTCATACTATCAAGTTCCGGCCCGAAGGCCCATACTGGGCCTCGGGATGGCCTCAGGGTGCATTCGCTTACCTAGGTAGGGTCGCCGGGCCGGAAGGCGAGGCGGCGAAGGTCGCAGCGTCTCGCGCTGCGGCGGACCGAAAGTCTCCGGGCCGCGTTGTCGGACCAAGCAAAGGACGTTCACATTGGCTATCCGCATCAACGGAGCAGAGGCGTCTCCGCCGGCCGACCCCCGCGTCTCCCTGCTCGACCTGCTGCGCGAACACCTGGGCCTGCACGGGACCAAGAAGGGCTGCAACCAGGGGGCCTGCGGCGCCTGCACGGTGCTGGTCGACGGAGAGCGGATCGTCTCGTGCCTGGCCCTGGCGGTGCAGTACGACGGGCGCTCGGTGACCACCATCGAGGGCCTGACGGAGCAAGGTGGGCTGCACCCGCTGCAGCAGGCCTTCATCGAGCATGACGGCTTCCAGTGCGGCTACTGCACGCCGGGCCAGATCTGCTCGGCCGTGGGCATGGTGGCGGAGCTGAAGCGGGGCGCGCCCAGCCACGTGACCGCCGACCTGTCCGGGCCCGCCATCGCCATGGACCATGACGAGCTGCGCGAGCGGATGAGCGGCAACCTGTGCCGCTGCGGCGCCCACAACGGCATCATCGACGCGATCCGCGCCACCTATGCGGAGGCCGCCCAGTGACCCCCTTCAGCTACGTCCGGGCGCAGGACGCCTCGGCGGCGGTGCGGCAGGGCGCCCTGGCCGGCGCCAAGTACCTCGGCGGCGGCACCAACCTCGTCGACCTGCTGCGCGAGACGATCGAGGCGCCTTCGACCCTGGTGGACGTGACGGGCCTGTCCAGCACCATCGAGGTCCAGCCGGACGGCGGCCTGCTGATCGGCGCGGCCGCCCGCAACACCGCGGTCTCCGAGCATCCAGAGGTGAGGCTGCACTACCCGGCGCTGGCCCGCGCCATCGTCGCTGGCGCTTCGGCCCAGATTCGCAACATGGCGACGATGGGCGGCAACGTGCTGCAGCGCACCCGCTGCACCTATTTCTACGACAACGACGGCTCGCGCTGTAACAAGCGCACCCCCGGGCAGGGCTGCGACGCCGTCGAGGGGTTCAACCGCATCCATGCGATCCTGGGGGCGTCTGCGGCCTGCGTCGCCACCCACCCGTCAGACATGTGCGTGGCTCTGGCCACGTTCGACGCCGTGGCGCACCTGCGCGGACCCCAGGGGGAGCGCACCCTGCCCTTCGACGCCCTGCACCGGCTGCCGGGCGACCATCCCGAGGTGGAGACCACGCTTCGGCCCGGCGAGCTGATCACCGCCATCGCCTTGCCGCGCCTGGGTTTTTCCGGCCGCTCGACCTATCGCAAGGTGCGCGACCGGGCGAGCTACGCCTTCGCCCTCGTATCCGTCGCCGCGGCTTTGGAGCTGCAGGACGGGATGGTGAAGGATGTGCGGATCGCCCTCGGAGGCGTGGCGCACAAGCCCTGGCGGGCAAGGCGTGCGGAAGAGGCGCTTCGGGGCCGGCCCGCCACCCCGGCCGCGTTCCGGGCGGCGGCGGAAGCGGAGCTGGCCGAGGCCACGCCGCTGCGCGACAACGGGTTCAAGATCGAGCTGGCCAAGCGCACGATCACCGCGGTGCTCGGCGAGCTGACGGAGACGGGCGCATGAGCATCATCAGCGACGCCGCCCAGGCGGTGATGAAGAAGGCGGTCGAGCTCGCGCCCGACAGCCTGATCCCGGGCGGACGGCCCGATCCGCTGATCCGCCACAAGCACGGGCTGGTCGGCCAGCCCATCTCGCGCATCGACGGTCCGCTCAAGGTGAAGGGCGCGGCGCGCTTCGCGGCCGAGATCGAGCTGGACGGCATGGTCTATGCCGCGCTGGCCTACAGCACGGTGGCCCGAGGCCGCATCACCGAACTGGATACCCGCAAGGCCGAGGCCGCGCCGGGCGTCGTGCTGGTGATGACCCACCTGAACGCGCCGAAGATGACGCCCCCGCCGGCCTTCGGGACCGCGCCCAAGGCCAATGGCGGCGACAGCCTGCCGGTGATGCAGGACAACACCATCCACTGGAACGGCGAGCCGATCGCGATCGTGCTGGCCGAGACGCAGGAGCAGGCCGACCACGCCAAGTCGCTGATCCGCGCCACCTATGCGGTCGAACCTTCGG
>CAXUEN010000352.1:0-3058 GCA_964249945.1 uncultured Caulobacteraceae bacterium
GGATCATATCGCGAGGGACTCCGTTCCCGGCGACCTTAGCGGGCGCCGGGATGCGGGCAAGCTCGCTAGGCGGCGTCCTGCTCCACCAGGGCTTCGCGCGGCAGCTCCACCAGGCCGGTGCGCTGCATGAAGCGCAGCATGCCGAGCACGGTGTCCTCCAGCGACGGGTCGGGGCGCCCGGCCGAGGTCAGGGCGCGCGCCCTCTGGTAGTCGGCGCTGTCGTAGCGCTTGAACTCCATGGCCGAGATGTTGTCGATGGAGCCGACCAGGAAATCGAGCAGCGGGAACAGCAGATCCTCGCGCGTGCAGCGGCGGATCACCTCGGGCACAAAGGACGGCAGGTCGAAGTATTCGAAGGTGCGGCCGGTCAGCTCGGTGATGATGTTGGTGACGTCGATCATGTTGGCGTAGTCGTCACGCGTCACGTGGAAGCTGCCGCCCGCCGTCTGCGCCAGGTTGGAGATCGCCACGATGTTGTCGGCGGTGACGTCGGCCGGCATGAAGCTGACTTGGTTCAGGGCGTCCGCCCCCAGGCCGTACTTGATCATGAAGGCCAGCAGGCGCAGCGTAATGTCGAAATTCGCCCCGTCTCCGTTCACCGCCGGCGTCACCAGGGCCGGGCGGAAGACGCGCGTGGTCAGGCCCTTCGACCGGGCGTCCAGCACCACCTGCTCGGCGGTCCACTTGGACTGGCTGTAGCCGAAGTCCAACAACTCCATGTCGGCATTGGAATCGGTCTCGTAGAGCACGTCCTTGGTCGCCCAACCGAAGATGAAGGTGGTGGAGACGTAGTTGAACACCTTTGGCCGACCGGCAAAGGCCAGTTTCAACACTTCGTTGGTGCCGGCGACGTTGGCGGAGCGCATGCGCTTGTAGCTAAACAGGTAGTTCACCATCGCGCCGTTGTGGTAGATGGTGTCGATCTCGCCCGCGAGCTTGTTCCAGGTCTCCGGCGCGAGGCCCAGGCCTTCCTCGTCCAGGTCGCCGCAGACGGCCACCACCCGGCGATCGAAGCTCCGCCAGAACTCCGCGTCGCGCTTGGAGGTCTCGCCGACCGCGGTGCGCAGCCGCTTGGCGGCGGTCTCCGCGTTGGCGCCGCGGACCAGGCAGTAGATCTTGGCGTCGGTCTGGCGCAGCAGGCTGGTGAGCAGGAACGGGCCCAGGAACCCCGTGGCGCCAGTGAGCAGGATGCGCTGCGGCGGATACGGTGCGGCGGGGCCGTTCTGGGCTGCGGGCTCGAACGCCAGCCGGCGGTCGGCGGACATCAGCGCGTCCTCCTCGCTCCGGCGGGTCGCGTCCAGGTTGGTGAGGGCCAGGCGCACTTGAGCTACGGCGGTCTCCGGGGCCTCCTCGAAGCGCTGGGCCAGGCGGAACAGCTCGGCGATGCTCATCTGCTGGACCAGGCGGATGTCCACCTGCTCGGCGAGGTCCTTCGCGCCACGCTTGTCCAGCAGTTCGGAGAACTCGTGCATCAGCAGCACGAGATCCAGACTGTCCAGGCCCGCGTCGGTCAGGGAGTGGGTCTCCTCGCCGGTCAGCCGGTACTTGGCCTTGAAGAAGCCGAAGGGCGCCGCTTCGGCATTGGCGTGGGCCTCCTCATCGCTGGCGCGTTCACGCACCAGCTCGCCCACCACCTTCATCTGGCCGGCTTCCCACAGCTGGCGGGACTTCTGGCGCATCAGCTTGCCCGACGAGGTCTTGGGCAGCGACTTGGGCGCCACCAGCACCACCCGCCCGACCTCCAGGTTCAGCCGCGCGCGCACCCGCTGCACCACCTGCTCCAGGTCCGGGTGGGCCCGGGGGTTGGAGGCCTCGGCCAGGATCACGACCTCGCCGGAGGTCGCCTCCACCGCCGCGGCCCCGCTGGCGCGCACGCCCACCACCTGTTCGACGATGGCCTCCACGTCCTGGGGGTAGAAGTTCTGGCCTCGGACGATCAGCATGTCCTTGCGCCGGCCGCAGACATACAGCTCGCCCTTGTGCAGGAAGCCCATGTCGCCGGTCCGCAGGTACTGGCGGCCGCCCTCGTCGTCGGCGATCTCGGCATGGAACACCGCCTGCGTCACCTCGGGGCGGTTCCAGTAACCTTGGCCCTTGCTGCCGCCCGCGACCCAGATCTCGCCGACAGCGCCCTCGGCGGTCTTCAGCGCGGTGTCCGGATCGACGATGGCCACCTCCACGTCGCCGAGCAGCCGGCCGCAGCTGAGGATGTGGATGGCGGCTGAGACGTCTGCGACCTTGTCGGTCACCCGCACCCGCCCTTGCGCCAGCGCGTCCTTGTTCACCGACAGCGCCTCGCGCCCCCAGCACGACACCGCCAGGGTGTTCTCCGCCAGGCCGTAGGCCACCACGAAGTTCTCCGGCTTCAGGCCGTAAGGTTCGAAGGTCTTCAGGAAACTGTTGTAGACGTCCGGCTTGATCGGCTCGGCGGCGGCCATCAGCACACGGAGCGAACCCAGGTCCAGCCGCTCCAGCACCTCCGGCGGGATGCGGCCGGGGCGCAGGCAGTGCTCGTAGGCGAAGTTCGGCGCAGAGGAGGCGGTGGCCCGGTAGCGGGAGATGGTGTCCAGCCACAGCGAAGGCCGCTGGATGAAGGTGGAGGCGGAGAAGCCGTACAGCGTCCCTCCGGCGAGCGCGGTGTTCAGGTAGTAGCCGATCAGCCCCATGTCGTGGTGCTGGGGCAGCCAGCAGACGGTCACCGGCTCCTCGTGGTCCAGCACCAGGGCGAAGTTGGCCAGCACGTTGTCGTGGCTGACGATCACCCCCTTGGGCGCGCTGGTGGAGCCCGAGGTGTACTGCAGGAACAGGGTGTCGGCGCTGCGGGCGTCATAGGGCGCGGGCGCGGGCGCGGTCAGGTCCTCGGTGACGATCCAAGGCAGGGCGTTCAGCGAGGCCCAGTCGGGGCTCGGATGCGCCGCCAGCTGGTCCACGCCCTCCCGCGCCGCCAGCACGCCCGTAGCGCCGCAGTCGCGCGCCACGTGCGCCATTCGGAACAGGGCCGCCGGGCCGGCGGCGCCCATGGGGGCTGGCAAGCCGACGCCCAGGGGCTGGGGCTCTC
>CAXUEN010000353.1:0-3029 GCA_964249945.1 uncultured Caulobacteraceae bacterium
CCCTGGCGCCGCTGGACCCCGCCGAGAGCCTGGGCGGGCGGCCGCTGCTGTTGCGGCGCGGCGCGCTGGCGGCCTACCGCCGTATGGTCCGCTTCGCGCGGCGGAGTGAGCCGGAGCTGGCGAGGCGGCCCGACCTGCTGCAGGTGTTCTCCGCCTACCGCAGCCCCGAGCGCGACGCGGCCCGTTGCGCGGCCGAGGGGAACTGCCAGGGCGTGGTGCGGGCCGCCTGCTCCGCCCACCGCACGGGCTTGGCGCTCGACCTCTCCCTGGACGCCGCGCCGGGCTATGCGGTGGACAGCTCGGCGGACGACAACCGGCTGTCGATGGCGCGGGGGCTGGCCTACAGGTGGCTGCTGGCCCACGCCGGGGCCTTCGGCTTCGTCAACTACGGTTTCGAGCCCTGGCACTGGGAGTGGACGGGCGAACGGCCCTGAGACCTCGCGCCGCCGGGCTCAGCTGAAGCAGATCAGCCGCCCACGGGCCGGCGTCCCTCGATGGCGACCCCCGTCGCCAGGGCCAGGAGCGCGCCGAGGCTCCAGACATAGTCGGCGGTCACCACAGTCCAGGGCCCGAAATGAGGATCGAGCGAGCCCATGAGGTCGGTCAGCACGGCCAGCAGGGCGCAGGCGCTCATCCACAGGAGCCAGGTCCGCCGGCAGCTCATGGTCAGGAGCAGCAGGACGCTCAGCAGGACGACGTCCAGCGCTAGGATCACCGGCTGGGCGTGGTGATGGGGGCTGCGGTTCTCGCCCAGGGCCGAGCCGATCCAGTTCAGGGCGTAGGCGACCGCGGCCACCCGCTCGGGCCAGCGGCCGCGAAAAAGCGCCCAAGCGCACACGCTCGCCATGGCGAGGGTGGTGAGCTGGGACAGGTGGGTCTGGAACATCGGGCGCCGCCCGCCTTAGACGAAAGGTGCGGAGGGCCGGCGGCCGGCCCTCCGCGGATGATCGTGGACAAGGGCGATCGTAGATCAGGCGACGCGAAGGTGCCGCTGTTCGGCGGGCGCGATCGCGTCGGCGCCCGGGGGCTTGTCCTGGCCTCCGCCCATGACGACGGCCTCCACGCCCATCCGCTGCTGCCAGCGGTCCAGGCGCCGGTGGGCGGCGATGAGGCGGTCGCGCACCGCCGTCATCTCGGGCAGGGCGGCGGCGATCTCGTTCACCGCGTCCTGGCCGACCAGGATCGACCAGTTGGCGTCCTGGCGGGTCTGGGTGACGGTGCCGAGCAGGCCCGCCATGCGCCCGAAGGCGTCGTCGAGCGCGCGCTCGGTGGAGATCAGGGCTTCGGCCACGCGGGTGGCCGCTTCGTTGCGATCCAAGGTCTGCATCCTCTCAGGCGCGGAACCGGTCGAAGCCGGGGCGCAGCGGGTTGACGACGCTCGCAGAGATCTGGGCCTGGGGGCTGGCCCGGAAACGATGAAGGGCGGACATAAGGTCGTAGGAGCCGATCAGGGCCCCCGCCGCGAGCGCGAGGCCCGCCGCGATGGCCGCGACCCAGCCTAGCCGTCGAGCAGGCTCGGGAGCCCATCCGCGGCCAAGCCATCGACTGGCTGGGGCCGAGCCCCAAGGAGGATCGCCGTATTGATGATCCCCACCAAAAGCTCGTCCGACGGTAAGGTGTCCGAGCCCTGCTTCAGCCGCTCCAGCAACCAGCATATCGCCCTCCTCTGCTGCGAGGTCTCGGCGAGGGTTTCCAGGGCGTCCCGAACCTCGGTCCAGGTGAAGATCAGCAGGGGCTTGGCCATGGATACGCTCGCTTCGACGCGGCGAGTCATGCCCGGCCAGGACGGCCTCCAACATGGGGGCGAGTTCCCCATGGGGATTTTCCCCATGGGGCAGAACTTCAACGCCGGCAGGGATTTCCGCCGCCGCGGGCGCCCCCGCGTCCAGCAGCAGGCGCACAGCCGTCGACCGGTCGGCGGCCCCCAGCCTGCGGACCGCCTCCTCGATGTGGCGGTCCACCGTCTTGGGCGCGATCTGCAGCTGGCGGCCGATCTCCTTGGAGGTCCAGTGCTGGGCGGCCAGGTCGAGGCATTGGCGCTGACGCGCCGTCAGTCGCTCAAGCAGGAGGGAGAGTCCGGGAGAGGTCATGTCGCCGTCCCTGGTCGCAGTCGAAGCACCAGCAAGGCTGGCCACTCAACGAAAAGTAACATTTGCGAAACCACTCCCGCCCCGAGAGAGTTTCCACTATCATGACATACTCGTTCGGCTTTAGGCAAAGCCGGCGCCAGTGCGGTCAAAAAAGCCGCAGGATCAAGGCGATGGCGCCGTGCGAAGCGCTGGTGGCTGGAGGCGGGATCGAACCGCCGACCTGAGGGTTATGAATCCTCCGCTCTAACCATCTGAGCTACCCAGCCGCCGGCTCGCGCGCCCGCATGGGGCTCGCCGCGGCGAGGGGCGGATATACGCAAAGCGCCTGCCGGCCTCAAGCGGCTTTAGGTCCGTGATCATGGAGCGACAGGGCCGCTCCGCCGGACGCGGACGCCGTCGCCGGGCTTCAGCCTCCGCCTCTATCCGGCTAAGAGCGATGGATGACGGTCCTGCACCTGCTGGGCTCGCCCCGGCACGGCGGGGCGGAGACCTTCTTCCTGGACCTGCTGGACGCGCTGCAGCGGGACGGCTCGTCCCAGGCCGCCGCCATCCACGCCAACCCCGACCGCGAGCGCGCCCTGGCGGCCATGGGCGTGCCGGCCTACGTGCTGCCGTTCCGGCCGCCCTTCGACCTGGCGACCGGACGACGCATCCGCAGGCTGGCCCGAGGGCTGGACGCCCGCGTGTTGGTGCAGTGGATGAACCGCGCGGGCCGGGTCGTCCCCCGCGCCGGGGCCTGGACCCGGATCGGGCGGCTCGGCGGCTATTACGACCTGAAATATTACCGTGGCGCGGACTTCCTGGTGGGCAACACCCGCGACATCGTCGATTACATCCTGAGCGAGGGCTGGCCCGCCGACCGGGTCGACTACATTCCCAACTTCGCCGTGCCCAAGGCCGACCCGCCCGCCTCGCGCGCGGCGGAGGCGACCCCCGACG
>CAXUEN010000354.1:0-3025 GCA_964249945.1 uncultured Caulobacteraceae bacterium
TGGATCGCTGCGGCCCCCTCCTCGACATAGCTCACAAGCGCTGCCCTCGTGCGTCTGGAGCGCAATGGTTGCGCGCCGCCGCGGAAGGCCGCGGGCGGTCACATCCGGTCATAAACTTTGGACGCTACGTTCCAAATAAAAATTGAGACCGGCCGGCGTCTTAGCCGCGCATGGGCACCGGGAGGGCGAACTGTCCGCCCTTGCGGTATTTCCACAGGTAGGTGGGCAGCACGCCTTCGAGGGCGGTGGGCATGACGCCGAGGGCGTCCAGCCCCGGCAGGCCGGCCTCCGCGACGTTGTCGCGCTGGAGCAGGGCCACCTGGTCGGCGGTGATCTGGGGCGCGATGATGGGCAGCAGCCTGGCCTGCAGGTCGCCCGCCTGGCCCATGATCCGGGCGATGGGCGTGGGGATGGGCAGCAGGGCGCGGCGGTGGCGCGTCTCGCGCAGCATGATCTCCAGCAGCTGCCTGAAGGTGTAGACGCCGGGGCCTCCCAGCTCGTAGGTGCGTCCCCCGCCCGCCGGGTCGGCCAGGACGGCGGCCACCGCGGCGCCCACGTCGCCGGCATAGACGGGCTGGAACCGCGTCGTCCCTCCGCCGATCAGCGGCAGCACCGGCGAGATGGCGGCCAGGCCTGCGAAGCGGTTGAAGAAATCGTCCTCGGGCCCGAACACGATGGAGGGCCGCACCACGTCGACCGACGGGATCGCCACCCGCACCGCCGCCTCCCCGGCAGCCTTGCTCCGACCGTACTTCGACGGCGAGGCCGCATCCGCCCCGATGGCGGAGACCTGGACGAAGCGCGTGATCCCCAGCCCCGCCGCCTGTCCTGCCAGGGACTTGGCGGCGGCGGTGTGCAGGGCGTCGAAGCCCTGGCGGCCGGCCTCGTAGAGCACGCCCACCAGGTTCACCACGGCGGACGCGCCTTCCAGGGTGCGCGCCACGCTGTCGGGATAGCGGATGTTGGCCTGGAGGATCTCGATCTGACCGACGTCGCCCATCACCCGCAGCTCGGGCGCGATGTGGGTGTGGCGTACGCCCACCCGGATACGCCAGCCGTCCTTGGCCAGGGCGCGCACCACGTAGCGTCCGACGAACCCCGAACCTCCGAAAACCGTGACCAGCTTTTGCATGCGCGCGCACCTCACGCCGGAACCTGGGTTGGGGATTAAAGGAGGACGGGTGTGGCCGCAACTTGAGCCCCGCCGCCTTCCGCGCTATAGGGGCTGCAGTACATCGCGAGATGGCGCTGGATGGCGCTTTCGAGCGGCGGCCTTGACGGGCCCGCCGCTTTTTTATTGCTCGGAAGGTCGCACGTGCGGGCCAAGACCCCTGAGGACCGGAAGCTGCTGGAGCTGCTTGACCCCGTGGTCGAAGCGCAAGGCTTCGACCTCGTGCGCCTGCGGCTGATGGGGGGCTCGGCCACCGGGCGCACCCTGCAGATCATGGCCGAACGGCCCGAGGACGGCGACCTCGGCATCGACGACTGCGTGCGCCTGTCGCGCGCGATTTCGGAGGTGATGGACGCCGCCGACCCAGTTTCTGGCGAGTACCGGCTTGAGGTCTCAAGCCCGGGGATCGACCGGCCGCTGACCCGGCTGAAGGACTTCGCCGCCAACGAGGGGCTGGAGGCCAAGATCGAACTCGACCGCCTGGCGGACCGCCGCAAGCGCTTCAAGGGCGTGATCGCCGGCGTCGAGGATGTGGACGGCGAGCCCCACGTCGCGCTCGACATGGAGGGCGAAGAGGACACTGTGCTCGTGCCCTTCGCCTGGATGCAGGACGCCAAGCTGACCCTGAGCGACGAGCTGATGAAGCAGGGCGCGGAGAAACGCGCCGCCCGCCTGGCCGAAGATGGCGACGCGGAACCTCCTGAACCCACCCCCGCGCCGAAGGCGAACGGTCGTGCGAAGCCAAGCCGGGGAGCCAAGCCCGCTTCCCACCTGACGACGTCCGAGCCCCTGCCCCAGGACGATCAACACCCCGATCCTCTCCTCCGGAGAGACGTGGACCACGCGAAGCGAAGTGAAGGGGGCAAGCGCTCCCTTCACCAGACTGCGTCTCGTCCCCTCCCTCCTGAGGGGGCAGATCGATAGCCTCGAAAGGACCCTCCGAACATGGCCACCGGCATTTCCGCCAACCGCCTGGAACTCCTGCAGATCGCCGACGCGGTGGCGCGCGAGAAGTCGATCGAGAAGGAGATCGTCATCGAGGCGATCGAGGAGGCGATGCAGAAGGGCGCCAAGTCGCGCTACGGCGCCGAGCACGACATCCGCGCCTCCATCGACGTGAAGACCGGCGAGCTGACGCTGAAGCGCGTCGTCACCGTCGTCACCGACGACGAGGAGATCGGCGAGGAGGACGTCGGCAAGGTGCGCCTGACCGTCGCGCTGCGCCGCTACCCGGATGCCGTCATCGGCAGCATCTACGAGGAGATCCTGCCGCCGTTCGAGTTCGGCCGGGTTCAGACCCAGATGGCGCGCCAAGTGGTCACCCATAAGGTCCGCGAGGCCGAACGCGAGCACCAGTACGAGGAGTTCAAGGACCGCGGCGGCGACATCGTCAACGGCGTGGTCAAGCGGGTCGAGTACGGCAACACCGTCGTCGACCTCGGCCGGGGCGAAGGCATCATGCGGCGCGATCAGTCGATCCCGCGCGAGATGTTCAACGTCGGCGACCGCATCCGCTGCTACATCTACGATGTCCGCAGGGAGGCCAAAGGCCCGCAGATCATGCTGTCCCGCGCCCACCCGGGCTTCATGGCCAAGCTGTTCGCCCAGGAGGTGCCCGAGGTCTATGACGGCGTGATCGAGATTCGCGCCGTGGCCCGCGACCCCGGCTCCCGCGCCAAGATCGCGGTGCTGTCCAACGACAACTCCATCGACCCTGTCGGCGCCTGCGTCGGCATGCGCGGGTCGCGGGTGCAAGCGGTTGTGGCCGAGCTGCAGGGCGAGAAGATCGACATCATCCAGTGGAACCCCGACGAGCCCACCTTCATCGTCAACGCGCTCGCCCCCGCCGAGGTC
>CAXUEN010000355.1:0-3022 GCA_964249945.1 uncultured Caulobacteraceae bacterium
ACGCGGATTCGGGCATGGGCGGCGGCGATCACCTTCAGGGCCAGATCGGCGAAGGCGTCCGGATCGGTGTTCGAGGGCTTGGCGACACAGTCCACCGCCCCGAGTTCGAGCGCCTCCAGGGTGGCGTCTGCGCCTGCGCGGGTCAGGGTGGAGACCATGACCACCGGCATGGGCCGCAGGCGCATGACCCTCTCAAGGAAGTCCAGGCCGTTCATGTTCGGCATCTCGACGTCCAGGGTCATGACGTCGGGGACCAGCGTCTTGATCGCAGCGCGGGCGGCCTGGGCGTCGCCGGCCTGGCCCACCACCTCGATGCCGCTGTGGCGGCTGAGCTGGAGGCTGATCAGCCCCCTCATGGTGGCGCTGTCGTCCACCACCAGCACGCGGACGGGCTTCATCACGTCGTCTCCCTGCGGCGGTAGGTGGTCAGGCCGTCGCTGAGCAGTTCGGCCTGGTCGGGCCCCGCCCGCTCCGAATGGCCTATATAGAGCTGTCCGCCGGGAAGCAGGCGCGCGCTGAGCTGGGCCAGCAGGTCGCGTTGGGTCGGCTCGTCGAAATAGATCATCACGTTGCGGCAGAAGATGACGTCGAAGCGGCCTTTCATCGGCCAGGGCCGGGCCATCAGGTTCAGCTCCCGGAAGCTGATCAGGTCCTGCAGCGCCTCACCCGCCCGCCAGCAGACGGCGCCCGCGGCCTTTTCAGGCCGGAACCAGCGCCGCCGCAGCTCGGGCGGAAGGGCGCAGAGCGCGTCCTGGCCATAGGCCCCCTCCCGGGCGGCCGCGACCACCGTGGGGTCGATGTCGGTGGCCAGGATGCGGACGTCCAGGGCCCCCGCCTCGGGCAGGGCCTCCAGCACCGTCATGGCGATGGAATAGGCCTCAGGCCCGGTGGAGCAGCCCGCCGACCACAGCCGCACCCGCCCCCCTCCGCGCGCGCGGACCGCGAGCTTCGGCAGCACCTTGGCCTTCAGGTGCTCGAAATGATGCGGCTCGCGGAAGAAGCGGGTGACGTTGGTGGTCAGCGCCGCCAGCATCTTCTGGCGCTCGTCCAGGCCGTGCTGGTCCCCGACCAGGGTGCAGTAGTCTTGGAAACTGGCCAAGCCCAGGGTGCGCAGCCGCCGCGCCAGCCGCGAGTAGACCAGGGTCGCCTTGCTGTCGGGCAGCGAGATGCCCGCATCGGCGTAGAGGATGGCGGTGATGCGGCGGAAGTCCTCGGCCGTGAAGACGAACTCGCCGTCGACCAGCGGGCCGCGGCCGGGCTGGGCGGCGGCTGCGCTCACGCGGCCTCGGCGTCGGGCTTGGGCAGGAGCTGTTCCAGGGAGATCATGGAGACCATGCGGTCTTCCAGCGGCAGCAGCCCCTTTACAAACCGCCTCACCGCCTCGCAGGCGACCTCCGGGGTGGGCTGCAGCGCCCCGTCCCGCAGGGTGAGGATGTCGCAGACCGCGTCCACCAGCAGGCCCACCAGGTGGCGGCCGATCCGGGCCACGATGACGACGTGGCGGGCGGAGGCCTGCGTCTCACCGAGGCCCAGCCGCTCGGACAGGTCCAGGATGGGCAGCACGGCGCCACGCAGGTTGATCACGCCCTTTACGAACGGCGGCGCGTGGGGCAGCGGGGTGGCCGGCGTCCAGCCGCGGATCTCGCGCACCGACATGATGTCTATGCAGAACTCCTGGTCGCCGATGCGGAAGGCGATCAGCTCCATGGGCGCGCCGGCGGGGCTTTCGGCTCCGGGGCTGGCGGCGTTCGGGTTCGGCAGGACCGTCATTCAGGCCACCCTGGCTTGCAGCTCGGCGGGCGGGGCGCGGCGACGCGCGTTCAGCGCGTCCACGTCCACGATAAGGGCGACGCGGCCGTCGCCCAGAATGGTGGCGGCGGCCACGCCCTGGACGCGGCCGTAGTTCGCCTCCAGGCTCTTGATCACCACTTGGCGCTGGCCGTGGATGGCGTCCACCAGCAGGGCGGTGCGCGCACCCGACCCGTCCTCGGTCAGCAGGGCGACGCCCGTGCACGGGTCTCTCTCCTCGCTGCGGAAGCCCAACGCCCGGCCGACGTCGGTCAGCGGCACGTGCTCGTTGCGCACCGCCAGCAGGGTGGTTGACGGGCCGAGGCTTCGGACCTGCGAGAGCTTGGGCTGCAGCGTCTCCACGATGGCGGTGAGCGGGATGACCAGCGTTTGCCCCGCCGCCTCCACCACCATGCCGTCCAGCACCGCCAGGGTGAGCGGGAGGCTGAGGGTGAAACGGGAGCCCAGGCCTGGCCGCGACGAAATGGAGATGCGGCCGCCCAGCGCCTGGACCTGGCCGCGCACCACGTCCATGCCCACACCCCGGCCGGAGATGTCCGAGACGGTGGCGGCGGTGGAGAAGCCCGGCGCGAAGATCAGGTTGTCGATCTCCTCGTCGGCCATGGCCGTGTCCGGCGGGACGACGCCCCGGGCTTCGGCGATGGCGCGGACCCGCGCCCGATCGATGCCGCGCCCGTCGTCGCTGACCTCTATCACGACCCGGCCGGAGCGGTGCGCGGCGGACAGCCTGACCACGCCCTCGGCCGGCTTGCCGGCGGCGAGGCGCTCGGCGGGGGGCTCCAGGCCATGATCGACGGCGTTGCGGATCATGTGGACCAGCGGGTCGGACAGCCGCTCGATCACGGTCCGGTCGACCTCGCAGGCTTCCCCCTCGACCACCAGGCGCACCTGCTTGCCCAACTGGTCCGCCACCTCGCGCACCAGGCGGGGCATGCGCTGGAAGACTGCGCGCACCGGCTGGGCGCGGAGGGCCATGACGCTGTCCTGCAGCTCGTGGATCAGGTGTTCCAGGCCCTCCAGCGCCGAAGCGATGTTGTCGCCCTGATGGCCCGGCGCGGTCTGGGCGGGCAGGGCGGAGGTGACGCGCTCGGCCAGCATGGCCCCGCTGATCACCAGCTCGCCGACCAGGTTCATCAGCCGGTCCACCCGATGGAGGTCCACGCGCAGCGTCGGGGCCGCCTCTGCGGCGGGCGTGCGACCCTCGGTCCTGGCG